>NZ_JASJVC010000010.1:0-84494 GCF_035019905.1 Sphingomonas sp. 10B4
CTCGGAGATGTGTATAAGAGACAGAGCGCCGGACAGGTCTGGTTCGACGATCGCGACCTCGTCGATATCGCGAGCGACCTCCGCCGCAGCCATTCCCCACGGCGCCGACGCCATTGCAAAGCGCGTCTCGATCACGCCGACGTCCTGGACGATCCGTGCCGTCGCCTCGCCCGTCGAGAAGGACAGCGCGCGCGCCACCGGTGCCGCCGCGATCGCGCGGAACAGCGCCGGGCGGATCTGCGCGAGCGCGCCGAACGCCGCCTCGTGGCTGGCGAGACGCTCGCCATAACGGGCACCGGTCCGCACGATCGCCAGCAAACGGATCCCTGCGCTCGGCAGCATATAGTTGAACCCCTGCGCGACGACCGGCCCGGCGAGCCCGGCGATCGCCGCGGCGGTAAGGAACCATCCCGAAAGCCCGAGCAACAGCACGGAAGCCGCCGCGACCAGCGCGGCATAGCCCGCCGCGCGCACCAGCATCGGCCGCTGGCGGATGCGCTGTTCGCCCAGCAACGCGTCGAGCGCGGTCACGCGTGCAGCTCCAGCGAGACCGTCCGGTCGGCGATCGCCGCGAGCGCGGCGCTGTGCGTCGCGATGAGCGTGGTGCGTCCGCGGCACGCCGTGCGGATCGTTTCGATCAGCGCCGCTTCGGCGACCGGATCGAGATGCGCGGTCGGTTCGTCGAGCAACAGCACCGTGCTCGGCTTGAGCAGTGCGCGCGCGAGCGCGATGCTCCGTATCTCGCCGCCCGACAATCCGCCGCCACGCGCGTCGATCGGCGCGTCGAGCCCGCGCATCGCGAGCATCGGCCCGAGCCCCGCGCGCCGCGCTGCATGCTCGATCTCGCGCGCCGTCGCGGCCGGCCAGGCGAGCGCAATATTCGCACGCAGCGTCCCCGTGATGATCAACGGCGTCTGCCCGACCCAGGCGGAGGCCGGAGCCAGCGTGATACCTTCACCAAGCGCGATACCGTCGACCGTCACGCGTCCCGCGCTCAGCGGCGCCAGCCCGAGGAGGAGATCTTGCCGCTCCCCGACGGGCCGAGCACTGCGACGATCGTCCCCGGCGCGATATCGAGCGAGAAATCGCGGATCGCCGGTGCATCGGTTCCGGCATAAGCGATCGCCACATCCGTGAGCGTGATCCGTGGCGCGGTTTCGGGCGCGCGCTGGGCGACCGGCGCGGTCGAGGGGGCGAACAGCGCATTGGGGAAGCGCTCGACCGCGGTCTGTGCGGCTTGCTTGTCATGATAGGCGGCGGCGAGCCGGCGCATCGGCAAATAGAATTCGGGCGCCAGCGCCAACACGAAGAACGCTCGCGCCAGATCGAGCTTTTCGGGCACCGGAAACGGCAGCAATCCGAGCACGTTGAACCCGGCATAGACCGCCACCAGCGCCACCGACAGCGCGGCGAAGAATTCGAGCGCGCCAGACGACAGGAACGCGACACGCAGGACGCGCATCGTGCGCCGCGCAACTTCTTCCGAAGCGCGCGCCAGTCGTTCGGCTTCACGCTGTTCCCCGCCGAACGCGAGCAGGATCGGCAAGGCGCGGATGCGATCGGCGAACAGGCCCGAAAGCCGCGACATCGCACCGAACTGCCGCCGCGATTTGTCAGCGGCGGCCCCGCCTGCAAGAATCATCGCGGCAAGGAAGGGGATGAGCGTGACGACGAGGATCGCCGCCGCGATCGGACTGGCGAGCGCGGCGGCGGCGATCACCAGGAGTGGCGCCAATCCAGCCGTCGCGCGTGCCGGAAGGAAGCGCGCGACATAGCCATCTGTCGCTTCGACCTCATCGACGCACGTGGCCAGCAGGGTGCCCGTCGTCGCGTGCCCGCCCGGCGCGCGCGCCAATAGATCCGTGACGAGCGCCGCGCGGAGCGTTCGCTTGGTCCGCCGCGCCGCGTCCGCGCCGACGCGCGCCGCAAGCAGCGCACATACCCCGCGCGCGCAGCCTGCGCCGACGAGCAGCGCCAACCATGGCAGCATCGCGCTCAGCCCTGCCGGAACCTGCACCACCGCGCCCGCGAGACCGCCAGCGAACCCGATCCCCGCCACCGTATCGCCAAGCAGCAAAACCGTCGGAGGCCAAAGCCGCACCGTGGGAGGAACGATGGACTTGAGCCGCAGCACAACACTGACGGGATCGGGCTGCGTCGGGATCGGGCTGCGTGGGGATCGAGTGCATCGCGATAGCCTAGCGAGCGTCATCGCACCGGCGAATACGCAATACCCCTCACCGCCGTCGGGCATCGGATCCGTATAGACCCGTATAGCGCACCGACGAACGCGCGTGCTTCGATGGGTCAGCAAAGGAGCGAGCCCATGCCAAACCGCACACCCCGCAACGCCGCCCGTTGGCCCAGATCAGGATCGGCAAAGCGAGCCGCAGCGATCGGGCGGGGCTCGCTATGACACACGGCGCGACGCCCGCTGCCGAACAGGCCGCCCTTCGCCATGTCGTCGTGCTCGGGTCTCCGGGCGCCGGCAGCTTCACCACCTCCGTCGCGCAGGCATATTGCGACGAAGTTCGCGCCTGTGGCCAGGAGGCGGAAATCCGCGATCTCTATGCGATGGGGTTTAACGCGCTGCTCGCCAATTCCGAACGGCCGACCGCGCCGGACTACCGGCAGCCGCCAGATGTCGCGGCCGAACTCGCCGTGCTTGAGACCGCGGCGGTCATCAGCTTCGTCTACCCGCTGTGGGTCGGCATGCCGCCCGCAATCATCAAGGGCTATATCGATCGCGTGCTGGGCGCGGGTTTCGAAGAGCCCGAACGGCGCTCGGGCAACCGGGTATCGACACTGCGCGGCAAACGCTTGCTCAGCTTCAGCGCTTCCGCCTCTACCCGGCCCTGGCTTGAAGAACATGGCCAGTGGACCTCGATCCGGCAGGGCATCGACAGCTATCTCTCGACGGTCTTCGAATTGGTCGATGGCGGACATGTCCATTTCGACTCGATCGTCGAGGGCGTATCGGAGTCCTATGTCCGCCAGTGCCTCGCCGATGTGCGCGAAGTCGCGCGGCGGACGTGCGCCGCTGTCCTAAGCGAACGCCATGCCCGCCAGAACGACGCGCGCCGCTTGCAGCTTTCACACTGAGGAAGCGGCAGAACTCCCCGACAGAACTCGAACGTGGCGGGTCAATCGCACCAAACAGCAGCGGGGGCAGGCACGGGATGGCGCCGCCGCCGCATCCGGCCTAGGTTGCTGCGCGGCGGACGGAGTCGAAAAGGTGGCTGAACAGAGACTTGTCCATATTATCGACGATGAGGAGGCGATCCGCCGGTCGGCAAGCTTCATGCTCAAGACGTCGGGCTTCGCGGTCGAGACCTGGGCGTCGGGCGTCGATTTCCTCCGGGAGGCGAAGCATGCGGCGATGGGCTGCGTACTGCTCGATGTCCGCATGCCCGAGATGGACGGGCTTGCAGTGCAACAGGCCATGATCGAACGCGGCATTGCGATGCCGGTCGTCGTGCTGACCGGGCACGGCGATGTCTCGATCGCAGTGCGAGCAATGAAGGCCGGCGCGGTCGATTTCATCGAGAAGCCGTTCGCCAAGGCGCTGTTGCTCGACTCGCTCGCCGTGGCGTTCGAGCGGATCGATCGTTCCGAAGCCGATGCCATGCGCGCGGCCGACGCTGCGATCGCGATCGGCGCACTGACGGCGCGCGAACGCGAGGTCCTCGAGGGCCTGGCGAGAGGGCTGCCCAACAAGACGATCGCCTACGACTTCGGCATCTCGCCGCGCACCGTCGAAGTCCACCGCGCCAACATCATGTCCAAGCTGCACGCGCGCAGCTTGTCCGAAGCGCTGCGGATCGCCTTTGCCGCGGGGTTGGGCAGCTCGCGCGGTTGAGTACCCGGACCGCCGGTCCGATCCGACGCTCCAGACGCGATCGTACCTGCCACGACGCCCGCCGCGAGCAGCACGAGCACGACCGGCGAAACCGTTGCCATCGCCTGAAAGGCGCGCCACCCGAGCGCGGCGGGAGCCGTGCGGCGGGCGTATCGAGCAAAAACTAGCCGATCGGCTTGCGATCCAAGACGTCGATATCGGGCGAAGGCGCCGTGCGACACGGCGTGCGCGGTGCCGTATGGGCATTTCTCGTCGACGGGGATCACCGGATCACCGAACCTCACAAGCCGCGCAAGGAGCGCGATCCCCGCGATGAGGGCAATCCGGGCCTGAGGCCCCTGCGATCAAGACGGGATTGCGACGCAGGCGGGATCGCGGGGTCAGGCGGTCGCCGGGGTTTGTCACCGACCACCGCGAGCTTGCTGGATGCGGGGTTGCGGCCGCGTGGCTTCAGCCGCATTGTCGCCACACGCCAACGGCATAGGCCGCGGCAAGCAGAAATTGAGCCGTGGACACCGTGTTGCGTTTTTCTCCTATCGTCGGTCTTCTCGGTCTGTTGCTGGCGGCGCCCGCCGTCGAGGCGGCGTCCTCCTCGTTCGACCTTGTCGGCCCCCGACTGGACGTCAGCGTGGTGCGCGACGGCGTTACGCTCCCGCTCGAGCGCGTGCCCAACCTCGCCGAAGGGGATCACATCTCGGTCAAGCTCGCCCCCCTTGCGGGGCATGACGAACATTATCGGCTGATCGCGGTGTTCCTGCGCGGCGCGGTCGATCGCCCCGGTAAGGACTGGTTCCGCGAGGCCGAGAGTTGGCGGGAGAAGAACGCCAGCCTGTCGCTCGTCGTCCCCAAGGACGCACAGCAGATGGCGCTGTTCATCGTCCCCGAGCGTGGCGGCGGCGCGAATGCGGTGATCAGCGCGGTCCGCAAGCAGCCCGGTGCGTTCGTCCGCGCGGCGCAAGAGCTGAACCAGGCCTCGCTCGACCGCGCACGGCTCGACACCTTCCTCCTCGAGATGCAGCGTGCCGAGCGCAAGAACCCCGAGAGCCTTGCCGCCGTCTCGCCGGTCCTGACGCGCAGCCTTGCGGTCAAGCTCAAGGCCGAATGCCTCGCGCAGCCGACCGAAGTCCAATCGGCGTGCCTGACCGGCGACCGCGAGACGCTGTTGCTCGCCGACACGCACAGTTCGGCGCTGGCCGATACACTTGCGGGCGCGCCGACCGATCTCGCTTTCCAGCTGAGTGCGACACCGCAAGCCGGATACGGCTCGTACAGCTCGTATATCGGCGTGGTGCGCGACCTGTTCCGGATGTTCGGCGCGTTCCAGTCGACGCAGCTCCAGTTCATTCCGGCGCTCGCGCAACAGCGTAACGCCACTGTGACGGTATTGCTTAACACGCCGGTCTCGTTCGCCAAGCCGACCTCGGTGATGGTCGTCGCGCTCCCGGCGATCGAAGCGCCCAAGCCGCCGCCGCTGCGCCAGCCACTGCCGGCGACGATGCTGTGCGCCGCACCAGGGGTGATATTGCCAGTCGAAGGCGCACCGCTGGTCTATGCCACGGGCTATGCGCACGACATGGTATTACGGCTCAAGCGGCTTGACGGGACGCAAGCCGAGATGCCGGTCCGCGCCGATCCAAGCCTTGGCGGCTTCGTCGCGACGGGCGACATTCCGTTCGGGCCGTTCGGCCCGGTGATCTCGGCGCAACTGCACGGTGCCTGGGGCTTTTCGTCGTTCGATGGCCCGAGCTACGTCCTGACCAAGCCGGGCGACGGGACGTGGAAGGCAACCGATCGCACCGCGCTGGTCGTCGGCCGCTCGAACGAACTGCAACTGTCCGGCGGCAGCGCAGGGTGCGTCACCAAGATCGGGCTGCGGCGCGGCGATGGTGCGGTCGAGCCGCTCAGCTGGAAGCAATCGGCCACGCACGGGATCGTCGCGACCGTCCCGCTCGAGCAATCCGAACCCGGCACGGTCTCGATCGTGATCGAGGAAAAGGGCGTCGCAACGCCGACCGAACTCCCGCTGCGCGCGCTGCAACAGGCCGGAAGCGTCGATGAACTGAGCTTCCACGCGGGCGACGACCAGGCCACACTGACCGGCACGCGGCTCGACCAAGTGATCGGAGTGACGCTCGGCACCCTCGCCTTCCAGCCGGGCGCGCTGACTCGCGTCGGCAAGCAGGATCGCGTCGCGTTGCAGGCCGCCAATCCGGCCAGCGCAATGGCGCTCGCTGCGGGCACGACGCTTCCCGCCGACATCAGCTATGTCGGCGGACGCCACAAATCGCTGAGCGTGACGATCGCACCGCACCGCGTCTCGGCAACGCTGCTCCGCGTTACGGCGCGGGCGCCGGTGCGTGATGGCGCCTTGCCGATCACCTTGCCCGGCACCGCGGTCTTTGCGCAGGATGCCCGACTGACCTTCGCCTTCCACCTCAACGACGCCCCCCCGCTCACGGGGCGCGAAAGCATCGAGATCGGGACGGTCGACGGGCGCACCAGCACGATGGTCGCGGCGGGCAAGGGCTATGATCTGCAGGACGCCAAAACGGGGATCGTCTCGATCAACCCGGCCGAAGCGCTAGGGCCCACGGCCTATGGCGCCCTGCGCTTCCGCATCGCGAGCGACGGCGCAGGGTCATCGTGGACGCCGCTCGCCACCGTAGTGCGACTCCCGGAGATCCACACGATCAGCTGCGCGGCGCGGAAGGCCTGCAAGCTGTCGGGCAACCGCTTCTTCCTGATCGAAGCGGTTGGGACGAACGCCGAGATGCAGCCGAGCCAAGCGATCCCCGACGGTTTCGTCGCGACCGAAATCACCACTCGCGCCAGCGCCGAAGGGCGGATCTACCTGCGGCTGCGCGATGCCCCCGAAGCCACCGCGACGGTAGCCGCGCCCTAACGATCCGGCTGTTGAAAAGGGTGTGGTTACCCCGCGACTGGCGCTTCGGCGGCAGGTCCGGTCCAGCCGCCTGCCGTTGCCACGTACAGCCGCGCCACGTTGAGGAACTGTCGCGTCTGCGCCAGCACCAGGCCATTGCGGGCACGATGATACAGGCGCTCGGTCTCGAGCACTTGGAGGATGCCCGAATTGCCGACCTGATAGCTGCGTTGCGACAGATGGCGCGATCGTTCGGCGACCGCGACCGACTCGCGCTGGTTGACCACCGAACGCGCGTCGCTCTGGATCGCCGAGAGCAGATCGGCGACTTGGCCGAATGCGGTCAGCACGGTCTGCTGATAGGTCGCCTCGCTCGCCTTGGCGCGGTTGATCGCCGCGGCGCGCTGCGCCTTGAGCGTCCCGCCATGGAAGATCGGCGCGGTCACGCCGGCAAAGATGTCGTACCCCCGGAACGCGTTCTTGACGAGATCGCCGATCCCCGGTGCGCCCTGCGTCAGCGTCGCGCCGAGCGTGATGTCGGGATAGAACCGCGCGGTCGCGACACCGACCCCGGCGGCGGCGGCATGCAGATCGGCTTCGGCCTGGAGGATATCGGGCCGACGATGCACGAGCTCGGACGGCAGCGCGACCGGGATTGCGGTGGGCAAGGTCAGCTTGGCGATGTCGAACTCGGTCTCGCCGAGCTCCGACGGCGCGATGCCGACCAGCGTCGCGAGCAAGTGCCGCGCTTCGGCCAATTGCTGCTCGAGCTGCGGGATGTCGCCGCGATCGGCGGTGTATTGGCTTTGCGCGTTGAGCACCTCGACCAGCGTACCCTCGCCGCCCTTCCGCCGCTTTTGCGTCAGATCGACGTTGCGCAGATCCTCGGCGAGCAAGGCATTGGCGGTCGCGACCTGCGCACGGATCGCGGCGACGGTCAGGACCTGGTTGACCACCTGCCCGGCGATCGAGAGATGCGCCGCCTCGGTCTGGCGTTGCTGCGCCTCGACCTGCGCGGCGCTTTGCTCGACCTGACGGCGCAGCCCGCCAAACAGATCGAGATCGTAGCTGATCCCGCCGCCGACCGAATAGAGATGGAATTCGGGATTACCGCCGGGCGCGAGCGGATTGTTGCCCGAAAAGCCGAAGCCCGCGAGATTGACCTGCTGCTGATCGACGCGCGCATTTGCGTCGATCTGCGGGAGACGGCGACCCGCGACGGCGCGCAGTTCGTCACGCGCCGCGGCAAGCGTCGCATTGCTCGCCGCCAAACTGCGATTGTTGGCGATCGCACGGTCGACCAGCGCATCCATTTTGGGCGATCCGAACGCCGTCCACCAGCGCTGCGCCGGCCCCGCGCCGAGTGTCACCGCAGGCGCACCGCGCACCGCGACGCGCTGCTCGCTCGGTGGCTGGTAGCCGCTCACCCCCGGCGTCTGCGGACGCACGAAATCGGGGCCGACGGTGCAGCCGGCGAGCGCGGTCGCGGCGAGGAGGATCGGGAGAAAGCGCATTGGCATCAGTCCATATGGATCGTTGGGCCGTCGGCCGCGCCCTTGCGCGGGCCGCGCATCAGCAGGAGCAGCGGAATCACCGCGAGCGTCAGCACGAACAGCAGCCAAAACGCGTCGATATAGGAGACCATCGACGCCTGCCGGGTGACTTGGGCATTGAGCGCCGCAACCGCGCTTGGGAGGTCGAAGTCGAAACCTTGCGCCAGCGCGGGATTGTCGGGCCGGACGCCTTCGGTCAGTCGCGAATGCACCGCCGCGGCATTTCGGATCGTCAGCGCCTGGAGCACCGAAATGCCGACCGCCGAGCCGATATTGCGCGTCAGCGTGAACATCGCCGCACCCTCGTTGCGGTATTTGACGTCGAGCGTCGCGAACGCGATCGTCGTCAACGGCACGAAGACGAGCCCGGTGCCGAGCCCCTGGATGAACCCGGAGACGATCACCAGCCGCTCGCTCATCTGCAGCGAAAAGCCCGCCATGATGTAGAGCGAAACCGCTGCCAGCGCGAAGCCGACGAAGATCAGCAGCCGAGCATCGACGCGTTTGATGATCCGCCCGACGATGATCATCGAGATTAGCGTGCCGATCCCGCGTGGCGCGGTGACGAGGCCGGTCAGCACGACCGGATAGCCCATCAGCGTCTCGAGCATCGTCGGCAGCAAAGCGAGCACGCCGAACAGCACGGTGCCGAGGAAGAAGCCGAAGATCGAGCCCGTCAGGAAATTGCGATCCTTGAACATCCCGATGTCGATGAAGGGCTTTTTCGCGGTCAGCGTATGGACGACGAAGAGATAGCCGAAGAACAAGGCAAGCCCTCCCTCGATGCAGATTTCGAGCGAGCTGAACCAGTCCTTGGTCTGTCCGCGATCGAGCATCAGCTGGAACGCGCCGATCGCGAGCGCGAGCATCGCAAAGCCGAACACGTCGAGCCGCGGTCGCGCGGCGTCCTTGGTCTCGGTGAGAAAGCCCGACAGCCCGACAAAGGCGAGAATGCCGATCGGCAGATTGATGTAGAACACCCAACGCCAGGTGAGATTGTCGGTCAGCCAGCCGCCGAGCGCCGGGCCGATGATCGGCCCAAGGATCGCGCCCATGCCCCACACCGCCATCGCCGGGCCGTGGCGCTCGGGTGGATTGATGTCGAGCAGGATCGCTTGGCTCATCGGCACCAGCGCTGCGCCGAACACGCCCTGCAGCAAGCGGAAGCCGACGAGTTCGCCGAGGCTGTTGGCCAACCCGCACAAGCCCGACACGACAGTGAAACCGACGATCGACCACAGCATCAACCGCTTGCGCCCGAAGCGCCCGGCGAGCCAGCCGGTGAGTGGCGTCATGATCGCCGCCGCAACGATGTAGGACGTCAGGACCCAGGTGATCTCCTCGCTCGACGCCGAGACGCTGCCCTGGATGTGCGGCAGCGCGACGTTGGCGATCGTGCTGTCGAGCGAGTTCATCACGGTCGCCGCCATCACCGACGCGGTGATCAGATTGCGGACGGCGGGGGCCGGATAGGCGCTCGTCATCGCACCGGGGTCGCGGCGCCGAACAGATGGCGCTGATAGCCGGTATCGACCGTGACCTCGACGCTCAGCCCGGCGTGGAGCGGGATATCGCGCGGCACTTGGTCGATGCTGAACTCGATCGGCAGGCGCTGGACCACCTTGACCCAGTTCCCCGTCGCGTTCTCGGGCGGGAGCAGCGCGAAGCTGTTGCCAGTGCCGGGGCTGAAGCTCGCGACGCGGCCAGTCAGCTTGAGGTCGGGAAAGGCATCGATCTTGAAGGTCGCGCGCTGGCCGACGCGCATATGGTCGAGCTGGTTTTCCTTGAAATTGCCCTCGACCCACAGCCGCGTCCCCGCCAGCGTGAACACCGGCTTCGCGGCCGAGACGTAGCTGCCGAGCTGGAGCTGATCGACCTTGGTGACGATGCCGTCCTGCGCGGCGCGGACCGTCGTATAGCCGAGGTTGAGCCGCGCGCGTTCGAGCGCGGCCTGTGCTCGCTGGACCGCCGGTTGCCGCTCGGTCGGCGCGGAGACGCTGCCGGTCAGTGTCGCGGCAACGCCGGCATTCTGTTGAACCGAGGTCGCGATCTGCTGGCGCGCGGTCTGCGCGGCGAGCACCGCCTGGTCGTATTGCGCTTGCGACGAGATGCCTTCGGCGAGCAGCGCCTTCTGGCGCGCCGCCTCGCGCTGAGCGTAAGCGAGCTTGTCGCGGCCGGCCTGCAGCGTCGCTTCGCCCTCGCGATAGCTCGCGCGGACCGAGGCGACCTGGGTGCGCGCACTGGCCAGTTCGGCGGCGGCTTCGTCGACGGCCGCCTGATACGGGGCCGGGTCGATCCGGAACAGGACGTCGCCCGCCTTGACGCGCTGGTTATTGTGGACCGCGATCGCGACGACGGGACCGCTGACATTGGCGCTGACCGAGACCAGCCCGGACTGGAGATAGCCATTGTCGGTCGCTTCGTAGCGGCCGCCGCTCAGATAGAAATACACGATGGCCAGCACCGCGACGATCGGCGCCAGCAGCAGCAAGGGCGTCCGCAAGCGAAGCCGGGCGCGGGGCTGGCGGTCGGCGGATTCCACTACGGGAGCAGGCGCGACGATCGGGGTCGAGTCTTCCACCGTGGGATAGTCGGCCGAGCGACCTGGCGAATCTTCCAAACTCATAGACTTTGCTCTCGAAAAGCAGTCGGTCCGCAGACGAAAATCGGACTCGGATAGCGCGTGCAACCGCGGTCGCGCCTTGCCGCTTCCGCCGATACCACGCAAACAGATAATATGCATGCTTATGTTTTGAAAGAGGCTAACGCGATTTGGCGACGCGGCTCCAGCGCGGATGCGCGGTGGAACGCGGCGCGGCGACCCTACTGCGCGCGTAAGAAGGCGGTTTTGAACATGCGGAGACCCCGACCGCCTCGCAATGATCGCTCTTCCAGATGACCTTCAGGCGCTAACGGCAAAGGCTATCACCCTCCGCGCAGCAGGGCCGGCCGCCGCCGCCTTGAGCGAGCGGCTTGCGCCGCCCGCCGGGCGGCACACGTGATCAGGCCGGATCGTCGAGCGAGAACAGATCGCCGTCATCGTCGAACGCGAACAGTTCGGCGTAGCGACCCCATTCGGTCACGGTGCGCAGCGTGGTCGCGGCGAAATCGGGCGACATATGGTCCTCGAGCTCGTCGCGGAAGCGCCGTGCCGGCGCTTGGTGGCTCGGGCGTTCGTCGAGCACGACGCGGATGTGGCGCGCCAGCCGGACATGCGTTTCGAGCGTGCGGCGGAAATTGGCCTTGCGCTGGTCGACATCCTCCTGCGCGAACGCCGCGCCGCGCTTGGTGAGCACCGCATCGCCATCGTCGATATCGACGAACTGCAACATCTGCAGCGTCTCGACGATCGGAAAGAGGTCGTCAATCTCGAGCTGGAGCGTGTCGGCGAGCGTGGCGAGCGGCGCGCGGCCCTCGAACGGCGCGGCCTCGATCTCCTCGATCAGGCCCGCCAGGCTGTTGATCGACACGTCGGGCAACGGCCGGTCGAGCCCGTGCTCGAGTTGCATGCCCGGCAGCGCGACCGGCACGACCGCACGCTGCGTCATCCGCGCATAGATCTGCTCGACCAATTCGCGGAACGCGGGATCGAGCCGGTCGCGCGGCTGCGGCAGGTCGACGGTGAACTCGGCCGCAATCCGCCCCGGGTTCGACGACAGAACGAGGATCCGATCGCACATCAGCACGGCTTCCTCGATATTGTGTGTGACGATCAACACCGAGGCGATGCCGAGCTTCCCCTCGCCCCACAGGTCGAGCAAATCGGTGCGCAGCGTCTCGGCGGTCAGCACGTCGAGTGCCGAGAAGGGTTCGTCCATCAGCAACAGCGACGGCTCGACCACAAGCGCACGCGCAAGACCCACACGTTGGCGCATCCCGCCCGACAGCTCCTTGGGAAAGGCGTTCTCGAACCCGTCGAGCCCGATCAGATCGATCGCGGCGAGCGCACGCGTTCGCCGTTCCTCGGCCGGCACGCGCTGCGCCTCAAGGCCGAGCTCGACATTCTGCAGCACCGTCAGCCACGGGAACAGCGCGAACGACTGGAACACCATCGCGACCGAGCGCGGCGCGCCCTCGGCATCGGGGACGAAGCGAAGCTCCCCGCTCGACGGGCGGACCAAGCCGGCGATCGAGCGCAGCAGCGTCGACTTGCCCGATCCCGAGCGGCCGAGCAGCCCGACGATCTCGCCCTCGCGGACGGCGAGCGCGACGTCTTCGAGGATCGGCGGGCCACCCTGCTCGCCCCCATAACTATGGCTGACATGCTCGAGCGTGACGACGGGGCGGGCGGTATGCGGGATCATGATAAGGTCCTCAGGACAGACGCAGACGGCGTTCGGACAGGCGATAGAGCGGGCGGAACAGCAAGCGGTTGATCGCGATGACGAACACCGACATCACCATGATGCCGAGCAGAACGCGCGCGCCGTCGCCCGCGGTGGTCGCATCGGCGATATAGCTGCCGAGCCCTTGCGCGCGCAGCCGCGTGCTGCCCCACGACACGGCTTCGGCGACGATGCTGGCGTTCCACGATCCGCCCGAGGCGGTCAGCGCGCCGGTGACGTAATAGGGGAAGATCCCCGGCAGGATCAGCCGCCGCCACCACTGCCAGCCGCGCACCCCGAACATCTGTGCCGCTTCGCGCATGTCGCTCGGAATGGCGCTGGCGCCTGCAATGACGTTGAACAGGATGTACCATTGCGTCCCGAGCACCATCAGCGGCGACAGCCATACATCCGGATCGGCATGAAAATGGACGATCGCGACGACCGCGATCGGGAACAGCACGTTGGCCGGGAACGCCGCGAGAAATTGCGCAACGGGCTGGATCCGCGAGGTCCAGCGCGGCCGCAGCCCGACCCACACGCCGATCGGCACCCACACGAAGCTCGCCAGGATGATCAGCACAATCACGCGCAACAGCGTGATCAGCCCGAAGCGCAACGCCGCCAGCGCCTCGGCAAGCGACAGCGTCTGGTGGAGGAAGTCGATCGCATAGCCCGTCGCGGCGAGCGCGGTGAGCGCGACCACCGCCGCCCAAAGCCGCATCCCGCGCGCTGCCGGGGCGACCGCCCTGGCGGCGAAGTGCCGCTCCTGCGCGATCGGGCGGCGCGCGGGTTCGAGCCGATAGACCATCTGCCCGACCGCGCGCAGCGGCGCAGTGAACGCCGGAAGCAACCGCGCGCGCCGGAACAGGTCGAACAGCCACGATTTCGGCGGGGCGACGCTCGCGGTTTGCTCGACGCGAAAGCGATCGGCCCAGGCGATCACCGGGCGGAAGACGAGCTGGTCGTAGAGCAGGATGACGACCGCCATTGCGCCGACCGCGAGCGCGACCGCGCTGAGATTGCGCTGCTCGATCGCGATCGCCAGCCACGACCCGATCCCCGGCAGCATGATCTGCGTATGCCCGACGCTGATCGCCTCCGACGCGACGACGAAGAACCAGCCGCCCGACATCGACATCATCGCGTTCCACACGAGGCCTGGTGCGGCAAACGGCAGTTCGAGCCGTATCAGTTTGCGCAGCGGCGAAAGGCCGAAACCGCGCGCAACCTCGTCGAGATCGGCCGGGACCTGCCGCAGCGACTGGTACAGGCTGAACGCCATGTTCCACGCCTGGCTGGTGAAGATCGCAAAGATCGCCGCGCACTCGACCCCGACCCGGCTGCCCGGAAACAGCCCCATGAAGGCGGTGACGGTAAAGGTCATGAACCCTAGGACCGGCACCGACTGGAGGATGTCGAGCGCGGGGATGATCACCAGTTCTGCCCGCCGGCTCTTGGCGGCGGCGGTCGCCGCGAGCAGCGTGAAGACGAACGATGCTGCCAGCGCCGCGAACAGCCGTAGCGTCGTCAGCAGCGCGTAGCGCGGCAATTGCCACGCATCGAGCACGACCGGCTCGAGCCGAAGCTTGGCGAGCGGCTCCGTCGCGTCACTGACCCCCGCCGCGATCGCCACCCCGGCCGCAGCAAGGATCGCGAACAAGGCGGCATCGGGCCAGCCGAACCGCACTTTCAGGCGCCGCGGCGAGAAGCCGAGAAATCCGGGCGTTTGCATGTCAGAACGCTCCATGCAGGCGTAAGGCGGCGATGTTCGCCGGTCCGCGATCGCGATTGTAGCCGGGGTTGGCGATATGCTGCGCGTCGAGCGTCGCATCGACGCCCGGCAGGAGACGCACATCGTAATAGAGCTCGGCGAACTGCTCGCGCCCGGCGTCGGGCAGCCGCGCATCGCCGACGAGCACGCCGATCCCGCCCGCCGCGAGATAGCGCTGATGCGCGGCCGAGATGCCGTTGACGACGAGCGCGAGCCCGACCCGGTCGGTCGACCGCCCCCAGCCCTTGCCCGCCAGCACCGCGCCGATTTGCGCAGTGCGATCGATATCGGTGAAGTCGTACGGCTCGATGCCGCCATCCGACCAGCCGAGACGGCCGAAAATCCCGAGCGTGTCCGTCAGTTCCTGCTCGGCATTGGCATAGGCGCCCACCCGGGTCCGCCGACCGCGCACCAGCGCCGTATCGGCCGGGGCAGCGCTTGCCGCGCCGAGCGCCAGCGCGTCGTCGAACCGCCCGAACTGCCCGCGATTGCGGAACACGCCGAGCCGGATCGATCCCGCACGGGGGCCGAAGCTGTGACGATGTTCGACTTCGCCATCGAGCTGATACTGGCCGAAACCGCGCTCGAGCGTCTCGCCATTGGGCACGCGCGACAGGTTGAACGCACCGACGCGGATGGTCCAAGGCCCGCGATAGGCCTCCAGCGCCGCCCCGGTCGAATAGCCCCAGGCGTCGGCCGCGTAATCGAAGCTCCCCGCATCGACCACCGACCAGTTGAGGAAGTCGGCGCGCGGGTCGTGCGCGTAGCGGTTCGTATCGAACACGTCGCCGACGCCGATCTTGCCGACGGTGAGAACCAGCCGATCGATCGGCCGCGCTCCGCCCAGCTGGTTGGACGACGCCACCACCGCCTCGCGCTCGCTGCCGAGAGCGATCGTCTGGCGGAAGAACACGCGCTGTAGGCGGAAATAGGGTGCGGACTTGCCGACCTTGTAGGCTTCCGCACTCGGAAAACCCGCCGCGCCGAGCGTGTTCGACAAGCCGAAGCCCTGATCGATCTCAGGGTTGGCCCAAATCTCCGCCCCCTGCCAAGGTGCCACGCCGAGATAAGCGGTGACGTCGGCAGTTTCCTGTACCTGGCGCGGCGTCAGGCTGTTTGGGCCAGAGTAAGGCGAGGCGAAGCCCCCTACCCCCTGGACAACGAACGTTGCCTGGCCGTGCAGCGCAAAGGTCTGCGGATCGCCCGTCCGCGCGCCGCTGGTCTGCGCCGCGACGGGACTGGTAGTAAGTAGCAGCACGCTGCCGAGTGCCGCGATCGGAAAATACGGGACCGCGACGCCTTTGAGCATGCGCGACCGAAACAGCGCGTCAGCGACGCGCACGGGGGGATATGGTGCGCGCTTGGGCGCGAAACATGGTCATCAGCGAAATCCTCGGGTCTCGTGGTCGAGCCCGCCGGATATCGCCTCAGGCCGGCATGATACCGCCCATGACGACCCGGCCGGGCCCAGGATTCCGGCAATCGACAGCGCAGAAGCCAAGGCTTCTACTGTCGCCGTCGCCGGACAAGGGGCTAGATCGGGGCATTGGGATCCTGTGGAATAGAGGCATCAAAGTCGTACCGAATCGGACGGGCGATTGCGATATCGCGCGGCGCCTAGCAGGTTGCCGTGCCCTCGCACAGTGTTTGTGCGGCAGTGCGGTACGATGCCGTGCCGAGGCTCAATCGATCGCCACCGGCCCCAGCATCTCGGCCATCGCCCGCGCGACATTCTCGAGCGTGTACGGCTTTTGCACGACCATGCGGTCGCGATGGTCGGCCGGCAACTTGGCCTGTTCGCCATACCCCGTCGCGAACAGGAACGGTACGCCAAGCACAAGCAGGCGATCGGCGATTGCAAAGCTGTTGCGATCGCCAAGGTGGATGTCGAGCATCGCAATCGCGGGCCGATTCTGCTCGATCGCATCGAGCGCGCCGTCGACCGTGGCCGCGGTCGTAACGGTTTCGGCGCCGAGCCGCGTTACAATGTCCTCGGCATCGAGCGCGATGATCAAGCTGTCCTCGACCAGGAGGACGTCGCGCCCCTTCAGCATGCGATCGGGCACCACCGCCGGCAGCCCCGGCGCGGGCCCTGCATACCGAACCGGCGGCGCAAGACCGGGCGGCGCTTCGGAGACGTGTCGCGCAGGGATGCGGAAGCGCGCCTCGACCCCCTCGGGACGATAGTCGACCTCTGCCGTCCCGCCGATGTCGTATGGCACCGAGCGATGGATGATCGTCGTCCCGAAACCCTTGCGCGTCGGCTTGGCGACGGTCGGGCCGCCGGTTTCACGCCAGGCAAAGTGCAGGTCCTGCGCCGCATCGCGCTCCCAACTGATCGCGACACGACCTTCGGGCACGGACAGGCTGCCATATTTGGTCGAGTTGGTGACGAGTTCGTGCAGCACCAACGCCATCGTCGAATAGGCCTGGGGATTGAGCAGCACCGGCGCGCCGTCCGAAATGATCTTGTCGCCATCGGCAAGAAAGGCCGCGGCCTCGGCGTCGATCAGCGCCTGCATCGGCGCCGGGCCCCAATGGTCATCGGTAATCTGGTTGTGCGCGCGCGCCAGCGCATGGATCCGCCCGTCGACCACCTTGACGAAATCCTGGACGACATTCTCGGTCGGCTGCGACTGGCGGATCAGCCCCCGGATCACGCCGAGCACGTTGCGCACGCGGTGGTTGAGCTCCGCGATCAGCAACTCCTGCCGCGCGCTGGCGTGCTGCCGCTCGGTCGAGGCTTCGTCGGCCATGCGCAGCACGACTTCGATCAACGTCGCGCGCAGCGTCTCGGCAACGCGCACCTCGGACGGTGTAAAGGGCTGCGAACGCCCCTGGACGAGCTCCTTCCACTCGGCAAAACTCTCGCGCGGCGACAGCCGTGGCCCATTGACGCCATATTCGACCGGCTTGTCCGGGTTGCCGGCCCAACGCACCGATCGCACGAGTTCCGACCGGAACAGCACGACATAATCGCGCGGCGCACGCGAGATCGGGATCGCCAGCAAGCCGGCGGATTGCGAGACGAACGCCTCGGCACCCGGCAGGATCGAGGCAATATGATCGGTCGCAAAAACCTTCCCCGCAGCCGTGCTGTTGAGGGCGCGGACGATCCGCTGGAATTCCTCGACCGACGGCGTCACCCCGGAAAACGCATGGTTGCCACCGATCCACACGCCGACACCGTCTGCGGCGATAGCGTTGGTCAGGATATCGCCGAGCCAGTCTGGATCCCTCAACAGCGTATCGTCGGAGGCAACCGCGCCGAGCAACTGGTCGGCGATCTCGCGCGCACCGCGCTCGAATTCGACCGTCGCCTGGCGCTCGCGGCTTTCGAGCCGCATCGCGAACATCTGCGCGAACAATTCGCTGACCGAACGCCGCTCGAAGGTCGGGCAACGCGGTGCATAATGGTGGCACGCGAACAGCCCCCAGAGCTTCCCGTCGACCAGGATAGAGATCGACAGCGACGCCTGGACGCCCATGTTCTTGAGGTATTCGATATGGATTGGCGACACCGCGCGCAGCACCGAAAGCGACAGGTCGAGCGGCTGGCCCTGCGTGTCGCGGGCCGGCACGATCGGGACAGTCTGGTGATCGACATCGGCGATGATGCGCAGCAAATTGCGCTTGTAGAGTGCGCGCGCCTGGACCGGGATGTCGCTTGCTGGATAACGCAGCCCGAGGAATTTGCCGATCCCGGCCTTGACCGCCTCGGCCACGACCTCGCCCGAATCGTCGGCATTGAAGCGATAGACCATCACCCGGTCGAAGCCGATCAGCGCGCGGACCTGGCGTGCGCCTTCGCGGAAGAAGCTCTCCATGTCGGCGCATTGGTCGAGCCGCGAGATCATCGAGCGGACAAGGCTGCTCGCATCGCCATATTCCCCCGATGCCGGCTCGGCCTCGATAACGACCTGGCCTCCCGAATAATGGATCGCGACATCGAACGCAGTGCCGCCGGGAACGAGCACGAGGTCGAACACTCGCTCGACCGCATCGGCGCCGCGCAGGACCGCGGCACGGTTGCGCAGGTCGTGGATGACCGGGGTGGAGAAGATTTCGGCAAGCGGCAGCCCGATCAGATCTTCCGGAGTGTGGCCGATATAGTCGGCGATATTCGCCGACGTGCGCGCGACAAGCCAGTCGGCGGTCAGCGCCAGCAGGAACCCGATCGGCTGAATCGCCCCCAGGATGTGGATCGGTTCGCGATCACAGTTCGTCAGATCGACCGATCGGAAGTCGTCAGCCAAGGTGCCCGGTCTCCACAATTCGTTGTCCGCTGGTTTCAAACAACGCAAACACGTGACGCGCCGCGGCGACCGCGACGGAGCGTTTTAAACCAGTATCGAGCCGCACGTCGAGCATCTGGAGCAAGCTGCGCCACGCGGCCGAATCGACGCCGCCAAGAAAGCGCGTCGGGAAGTCGGCGGGGACCGATCGCTTGAGCATCGTCCCGCCCAGCCGCGACCCCTCGAGCACATAGAGGCCACCAAGCACCGCCGCTTCATCCGAAAAGACGATCGGTCCGGCAGGGTCGGGCACGGGCAGACCGAGCACCGCGAGATCGGCTCGCACCAGATCGCCGCGCTGGCGGATATCCCAATCCGGGACGATCGCGCCCACACCCGCTTCGACAAGGGCTTGCTCGACAGGGATGTGAGCAGCCGCCTGCGCCCCGAGAAATGCGCCATAATCGTCGCGGTCATCGAGCCGGATCTGCGAGTATAGGCGATCGACCCGGTCGTGCTGCTCGTGCGTTGCCGCCCGCAACGCGCCTCGCGCGGTGATTTGATGCGTCATCGCGTCATAGTAGTTCGGTTCGACGCAAATGTAACCGCGCGCTATCATAGGCTGGATCAGCAAACGTCGGCCGTGCACGATGGTGCGAGCGCGCGATCACACGGGTTTGCTCAGATAGCGCGACCCCGCGAGACAGAAGCGCCACGGCGTTGTCGCGCCCTTGCTGATTCCGATCCGCACCGCCTCGACGATGCCGGGCGCGGTCGCGGGCAAGGCCATCGCAAATGGCGGACCATCGAGCGGCGCTCCGTTCAGCTCCGCATCGATCCCCAGCGCCTGTGCCAGCCGCCCCGGCCCGCTGCAGAGCAGTCGGTCGGCGACATTGCCGCGACGCGCCTGCATGACGTCACGACCGTATAACGGTTCGATCGCGCGGATCAGCACGGCACTCCCGGGCTGCTCCGCCGCGCAAACGAAGTTCAGGCACCAATGCAATCCGTAGATGCGATAGACATAGGCACGCCCGACGGGGCCGAACATCACGGCATTGCGCGGCGTCATTCCGCCGAAACTGTGCGAGGCTGGATCCCCCGCATCATACGCCTCGGTCTCGACGATCCGGCCGCCCGCGCCATCGACTTGCAGCTCGGCGCCGATCAGGCCGCGCGCAACGCTTACCGCGTCGCGCGCGAAGAACCCGGCGGCGAGTGTCACAGCAGCCTCCCCTCACCGACGCGCACGCCGCGATCGCATCGATCGATGACCGCAGGTGGCGGAAGCGGGCAAGTTTGTGGTGGCATCACGGCCCCCGGCTTGTATGGCACGCGACGCGCGGATCAACCCCCGCACGCTACGGAGAGGCTGCCGAATCGCCCGTCGCCGCTGTTCGGTGACGGACCCTGGAGCCTGTTATGCCTGCCCCCTTCTCGACGTCCGCGCGCACCGGCGCTGCGCCGCGCGTCGGCCTCGTCCACGCCGCGCTCGCGGTCGGCGGTTTTGCGATCGGTACGACCGAATTCGCGACGATGAGCTTGCTTCCCTATTTCGCGCGCGACCTGCACATCGACGAACCGAGCGCCGGACACGTCATCAGCGCCTATGCGCTGGGCGTGGTCGTCGGGGCGCCGCTGATCGCGATCCTGTCGGCCAAGGTCCCGCGCCGCACGCTGCTGATCGCACTGATGACGGTCTTCGCGGTCGCCAATGCGCTGTCGGCGCTCGCGCAATCTTACACCATGCTGTTGCTCGTCCGCTTTCTCAGCGGTTTACCACACGGAGCGTATTTCGGCGTCGCGTCGCTCGTCGCGGCGTCGCTCGTGCCCGACGAGCGGCGAACTCAAGCCGTCGGCCGGGTCATGCTCGGGCTGACCGTCGCGACGATCGTCGGCGTACCCGCCGCGACATGGCTCGGGCAAGTATTCGGCTGGCGCTATGGCTTCGCGATCGTCGCGGTGCTTGCGTTGATCACCGCAGGCCTCGCGGTCGCGATCGTCCCGCAGGACCGCCCGCAAAAAGACGCCAGCCCGTTGCGCGAACTCGGCGCGCTCCGCCGGCCGCAAGTGTGGCTGACGCTCGCGATCGGCGCGATCGGCTTTGGCGGGCTGTTCGCAGTCTACACCTATCTCACCGCGACGCTGACCCAAGTGACGCGCATCTCGCCGGCGCTTGTCCCGGTCGTCCTCGCGTCGTTCGGGATCGGGATGACGATCGGCAACCTCGTCGTACCGCGCTTCGCCGACAAGCGGCTGATGCGGACGGGCGGCGTGCTGCTGCTGTTCATGGCTCTCGTCCTCGCGCTTTACACGGTTGCCGCGCACAATTTCCTCGCGGTGACGCTCGACGTTTTTGCGATCGGGCTCGGCGGCGCCCTCGGGACGGTGCTGCAGACGCGGCTGATGGACGCCGCGGGCGACGCGCAGACACTCGCGGCGGCGCTCAACCATTCGGCCTTCAACGTCGCCAATGCTCTCGGACCATGGCTCGGCGGGATGGCGATCACTGCCGGCTTGGGCTGGACCTCGACCGGCTGGGTCGGATGCGCGCTCGCGCTCGGTGGGTTCGCGGTGTGGTGCGCCTCGGTGCTGCTCGAAGCGAGAGGTCGACGCGCCGTATAGTCGGCTGAAATCGGCGGCGCGCGACTTCGACAAGCGCAGCAGGCGTGCGTAAGAGGAGCCATGTCAACCGCCTCGACCCGCCGCATCCTTCTCGCCAGCCTGATCGGCACCTCGGTCGAGTTTTACGACTTCTACGTCTATGCGACCGCGGCCGCGCTCGTATTCGGGCCGCTCTTCTTCCCGGCGAGCGATCCCGGCGTCCAGATGATCGCATCCTATGCGAGCTTTGGCCTCGCCTTCTTCGCGCGCCCGCTTGGGGCCGCGCTGTTCGGACATTTCGGCGATCGGCTCGGCCGGAAATCGACGCTGGTTGCCTCGCTGATGCTGATGGGTGGATCGACCGTCGCGATCGCCTTCCTGCCGACCTATGCACAGATCGGCTGGATCGCGCCGCTGCTGCTGTGCATCCTGCGCTTTGGCCAAGGGCTCGGGCTCGGCGGCGAATGGGGCGGCGCCTCGCTGCTCGCGGTCGAGAATGCGCCCAAGGGTCACGAAAATCGCTGGGGGATGTTCCCGCCGCTCGGCGCGCCGATCGGCTTCATCGCGGCGAACGGCTTCTTCCTGCTGCTCGGCGCGGCGCTGACGCCCGCGCAGTTCGCCGCCTGGGGCTGGCGCCTTCCGTTCCTCGCCAGCGCAGTGCTCGTCGTGCTGGGGCTGTGGGTGCGTCTCAAGCTCACCGAAACGCCGGCATTTCGCGAGGCGGCGGCGCACGATGCGCTGCCGCCGGTGCCGATCGCCGAACTGTTCCGCCACCATCTGCGCGCAACGCTCGCCGGGACAGGCGCGGTGATTGCCTGCTTCGCGCTGTTCTACCTGACCACCGCCTTCGCGCTGAGCTATGGCACGACGACGCTCGGTCACAGCCGCCAGGCGTTTCTCGGGATCGAGATCGGCGCGATCCTGTTCCTCGCGCTCGGTGTCATCGTATCGTGCACGCTGGCCGACCGGACCGGAGCGCGGCCGATGCTGCGCTGGGGGTTTCTGGGGTGCGCAGTGTCAGGACTGCTGATGGGGCCGATGCTTGGTGCGACGTCCTTGTGGATCGTGTTCGCGTGGCTCGCGCTGTCGCTGTTCGCGATGGGCTTCGCTTACGGCCCGCTCGGCGGGTGGCTGCCTTCGCTGTTCGACGCGGGGGTGCGCTATACGGGCGTGTCGATCGCCTTCAATCTCGGCGGGATCCTCGGCGGCGCGCTTGCCCCGATCGCGGCGCAGAAGCTCGCCGAAGCAGGCGGCCTAAACCTTGTCGGCATCTATCTCATTGGCGAAGCCTTGCTGAGCCTTGGCGGCTTGGCGCTGCTCAAACCGGCGCATTGAGCGGGCCGGGCGTGCTGCCTTGGCGCGCAACTTGCCGCGCGAAACGATCGGCGGGTCGGAAGCGCGCTTGACCGCCGGGCCAGCGGCACCCACGGAGTCGCCAAAGCCTGCGCCGGGAGCCTTTCACGGCGGCCAGACCACGACCTTATCATCGAGACCTCTTATGTGGCCGGCGCGGCTCTTCACTTTCTCTTCCAACGACATGGCGATCGACCTCGGCACGGTGAACACACTCGTCTATCTCCGGGACAAGGGGATCGTGCTCGACGAACCCTCGGTCGTAGCGCTCGAGACGATCGACGGCGTGACGAAGCTGCGGGCGGTCGGCACCGACGCCAAGCTGATGATGGGCAAGACCCCTGAGGAGATCCGCACGATCCGCCCGATGCGCGACGGCGTTATCGCCGACATCGATGTCGCCGAACAGATGATCAAGCATTTCATGGACAAGGCGCTCGGCGGCGCGAGCCGGATGCCGCGACGCCATAAGGTCGTGATCTGCGTGCCGTCGAGCTCGACCCAGGTCGAACGTCGCGCGATCCGCCAGGCGGCGACCAACGCCGGCGCGGCGAACGTCCTGCTGATCGAAGAACCGCTCGCCGCCGCGATCGGCGCCGGCATGCCCGTTACCGAGCCGATCGGCAGCATGGTGGTCGATATCGGCGGCGGGACGACCGAAGTCGCGATCCTGTCGCTGCGCGGGCTTGCCTACAGCACGTCGGTGCGCGTCGGCGGCGACAAGATGGACGATGCGATCGCGTCGTACATCCGCCGCAAATACAACCTCATGATCGGCGAGGCGACCGCCGAGCGCGTCAAGATGACGATCGGCATGGCGCGCAAGCCCGAGAACGGCGTCGGGCTGACGATGAATGTCCGCGGGCGCGGGCTGGTCGGCGGGATCCCGACCGAGATCGAAATCAACCAGGCCGAAGTCGCCGAGGCGCTCGGCGAGCTCGTCGCGCAGATCGTCGAGGCGGTGATGAACGCGCTCGAGCAGACGCAGCCCGAGCTTGCCGCCGACATCGTCGACCACGGCATCGTGATGACCGGCGGCGGATCGCTGCTGCGCGAGCTCGACACTGTCCTCGCCGATGCGACCGGGCTGCCCGTCGTCGTTTCGGAAAACGCGCTGACGTGCGTCGTCACGGGTGCGGGCCGCGCGCTCGAGGATGCGGTGTTCAGCGGCGTGCTCAGCGAAAGCTGAACCTGCGAGGGAACCTCCACCGCGTACTTGCGCTTGGTCAAGCGCACGGGCACATCGCGCCCTCACACGATCTGGAGCATTCTGCATGGCCGCCGACAAGATGGATATTCTGCACTCGAGCCTGCTCGACAACGATGACGAGCGCGTCGTCGAATTCATGGGCGAAGTCGATGGCGAGGAATATCAGTTCGCGGTGCAATATGCCGTGCTCGAAGCGCTAAGCGGCGACGCACCCGAGGACGACGCCATCGAGCAGTTCAACCGGTTCGAGGATTCGATCGCCGAAGCCGGTCTCGTCGCGCTTGCGCGCAACAGCGACCAGGCGATGATCGTGATCAGCGAAAACGATCTCGAATAGCCCTTGTAGCCATGCCGGGAACGTCCCGGCATGGCGCCTCGCGAGGCGGGTCTTACATGGATAGGCCACGAAAACCGTCGTGAGATCTTCCGAATGGCACCCGCTTGCTCTTGCCTGGCTGCTCGCTCTCCCCGTGGCGGGATAAGGCCTCCCCTATCACGCCCGACGTAGCGGCCCCCAAAGGGTAAGTTGCCCGATCCTGCGCGATGGACCGCGTATCACTTGGCGTTGACGATCGGTCCCGACCATCCGCGCTTCACCGCCCGTGACGAGATCGACATCCTGGTGAAAGCTCAGGCGTCGATCCTCTACGGCCGCGACAAGACCGTCGCCACGCCAAGCGCGGGACCATGTTGATCCCCGCACGCCCTACCCAAGTCGACAGGACCCGCGTCGTGTAACGCGACTCTTCCAGCCCCCCTCCCGCTCCCCGTACCAATGCCGGCGCGGTTGGCGCGAGCCGATCGCATAAAAAAGCTCCCCCGGCATAGGCCGAGGGAGCGTCTCGAAGATCGAAGCAGAGTGTCGTGCCGTGCCGATCAGGTGCGGCTTGCCAGTTCCTTGTTGAGCCACAGCGCGAGCAAGGTCGCGAGCGAGCCCGAGAGCAGATACGCGCCGCCTGCGACCAGACCGAAGTGCGACGACAGGAACAACGCGACCAGCGGCGCGAAGCCGGCACCGACCAGCCAGGCGATGTCTGACGTAAGCGCAGCGCCGGTGTAGCGCGATTCGCCCGTGAATTCCGAAGCGACGACGCCCGACGACTGGCCGAACGAAATGCCGAGCAAGGCGAAGCCGAGCACCATGAAAATCACTTCGCCAAGCTCGCCTGCGGCCAGCAACTGCGGCGCGAACCCGGAGAATACGGCGATCGCCGCCGCCGACGCACCCAGCAAGGTACGGCGCCCGATACGATCTGCGAGATACCCCGACGCCACGATAGCGACGACGCCGATCGCTGCGCCGACGACTTCGATCGCCAGGAAGCGCTCGGGATTGCTCTTGGTGTAGAGGAAAACCCACGACAGCGGAAACACGGTGACCATGTGGAACAAGGCAAAGCTCGCCAGCGGCGCGAACGCGCCGAGTGCGATCGTCCGGCCCTGCTTGCGGACCGTCTCGAGCACCGGCGCCGGGATCAGATCACGGCTGGTGAACATGTCCTGATAGTCCGACGTGCTGACGATGCGCAGCCGGGCGAAGAGCGCGACGACATTGATCGCGAAGGCGACGAAGAACGGATAGCGCCAGCCCCAGTCGAGGAAATCGACCGACGACAGCGTCGCGGTGAAATATGCGAACAGCCCCGCCGCGACCATCAGGCCGAGCGGCGCGCCGAGCTGCGGAATCATCGCATACCAGCCGCGTTTGTCTTGCGGCGCATTGAGCGCGAGCAGCGACGACAGGCCATCCCAGCTCCCGCCGAGCGCCAGCCCCTGGCAGATCCGCAGGAAACCGAGGACGAACGCGGCATAGACGCCGATCTCGGCATGGCCTGGCAAAAAGCCGACCGCGACGGTCGATCCACCGAGCAGGAACAGCGCAATCGTCAGCTTGGTGCCGCGACCATACAGATGGTCGATCGCGAGGAAGATCATCGATCCGATCGGCCGGGCGACGAAGGCGAGTGCGAACAGGCCGAACGAATACAGCGTACCGGTAAGACGGTCGACATAGGGGAAGATCATCGTCGGAAAGACGAGCACCGAGGCGATCGCATAGACGAAGAAATCGAAGAATTCGGACGTGCGCCCGATCACCACGCCGATCGCGATCTCGCCCGAGGAGACATGCTCCTGGTTGATCCGGCTGGCATCGGCCTCGATCGCGCGCGACGTCGGGGTGTGGGTGGCTTGCATCGGTGTTCGAACTCCCGGCCATGATCGCCGTTTATGGTGTTCCTCTACGCGTGCTGCAGCGCAGCGAGGATTGGACAAAATGTCCAATGGGAGCCGCCGCCATTGAGGCTTAGCTCCGCGACATGATCCGACCTTCCTCGCCCCTTCGCCCCGCAATCGCGGGCCTCGCGCTGCTAGCGCCCGCCTTGCTCGGAGGGTGCAGCACCGTCGTGCTGTCGCCCGCGGGAGATGTTGCAAAGCAGCAGGGTGACCTGGTGGTCATCGCTACATTGTTGATGTTGATCATTATCGTGCCCGTCATGGCGCTGATCGCCTTCTTTGCTTGGCGGTATCGCCAGGCCAATACCGATGCACCGTACAGCCCCGAGTGGCATCATTCGACTGCGCTCGAACTGGTCATCTGGGCGGTGCCGCTGTTGATCATCATCTGCCTTGGCGCAGTAACCTGGACCAGCACGCATCTGCTCGATCCGTATCGTCCGATCGGCCGGATCGACGCGACCCGCCAGGTGGCGCTCAACGCCAAGCCGATCCGCGTGCAAGTCATCGCACTCGATTGGAAATGGCTGTTCATCTATCCCGATTACGGGATTGCCACGGTCAACCAGCTGGCCGCGCCGATCGATCAGCCGATCGAGTTCGACCTGACCTCGGCCGACGTGATGAACGCGTTCTACATCCCCGATCTTGCCGGCATGATCTACGCGATGCCGAGCATGACGACGAGGCTCCATGCAGTTGCCAACAAACCCGGCAACTATGCGGGTTTCTCGTCCAACTTCAGCGGCGACGGCTTCTCGTATATGAAGTTCCGCTTCCTTGCAGGATCGCAGAGCGACTTCGACGCCTGGGTCGCACGGGTCCGTGCGAGCGGCGCCATGCTCGACCGCGCGACCTATCTCAAGGTCGCCAAACCGAGCATGAACCGTGCACCAACCTTCTATTCGGGCGTCGCGCCCGGACTGTTCAACGCTGCCGCCAACAATTGCACCAAGCCTGGGCAAGTCTGCATGGACGCGATGATGCGCGCCGATGCGGGACCGCACAGTGGCGCGCATGCCGAAGGCCACGCCAAGAACGACGACGCGATGAAGATGTCGGCGATGCCGATGCCCGGTTCGGGGAAACCCGAAGTGGTAGAAGCAACCAAGATCACCGCCAAGAATTCCGCCCAAAGCACAGCGCGCCTTGCCGGCGCAGGTCTGCCGATGCCCGGCGACCGGAGGACCTTCTGACATGATGCCCCCCATGAGAGATGTACACCCAGTGGTCAGCCCGCTTCTCGGGCGTCTGACGCTCGATGCGTTGCCCCTTCACGAATTGCCCGTGCTGCTCGCCTTTGGCGGCGTCACGGTCGGCGGCCTCGCGCTGCTCGCGATCATCACCTACTTCAAGGCGTGGGGATGGCTGTGGCGCGACTGGTTCACCTCGGTGGACCACAAGAAGATCGGCATCATGTATGTCATCCTCGCGCTCGTCATGTTCCTGCGCGGCTTCTCCGACGCCCTCATGATGCGCGCGCAGCAGGCGATGGCGTTCGGCGACAACGCCGGGTACCTTCCGCCCGACCACTATAACCAGATCTTCACCGCGCACGGCGTGATCATGATCTTCTTCGTGGCGATGCCGCTGGTCGTCGGGCTGATGAACTTCGTCGTCCCGCTGCAGATCGGCGCGCGCGACGTGTCCTTCCCGTATCTCAATAATTTCAGCTTCTGGCTGACCGCGTCGGGTGCGATCATCACGATGATCTCGCTGTTCGTCGGCAACTACGCGCGCACCGGCTGGCTCGCGATGCCGCCGCTCTCGGGGATGGAGGCGAGCCCGGACGTCGGGGTCGACTACTATATCTGGGGGCTGCAGATCGCCGGTCTCGGCACCTTGCTCTCGGGCGTCAATCTGCTCGCGACCATCGTCAAGATGCGCGCGCCCGGCATGACGCTGTTCAAGATGCCGATCTTCGTGTGGACTGCGCTTTGCACCAACACGCTGATCGTCGCCGCCTTCCCGGTGCTGACCGCCGTGCTCGCGATCCTGTCGCTCGACCGTCTGCTCGGGATGCAGTTCTTCACCAATGGCCTCGGCGGCAACCCGATGATGTACGTCAACCTCATTTGGATCTGGGGCCACCCGGAGGTCTACATCCTCATCCTGCCGGCGTTCGGCATCTATTCCGAGGTCGTCGCGACTTTCTCGCAGAAGCGCCTCTTCGGCTACACGTCGATGGTCTATGCCACGATCGTCATCACGATCCTCGCCTACCTCGTCTGGCTCCACCACTTCTTCACGATGGGTTCGGGCGCGAGCGTCAACTCGTTCTTCGCGATCACCACGATGATCATCTCGATCCCGACGGGCGCGAAGATCTTCAACTGGCTGTTCACGATGTACCACGGCCGCATCCGCTATGAGCTGCCGATGATGTGGACGGTCGCCTTCATGTTGACCTTCACGATCGGCGGGATGACCGGCGTCCTGCTCGCCGTGCCGCCGGCCGACTTCGTGCTGCACAACTCGCTGTTCCTGGTGGCGCATTTCCACAACGTCATCATCGGCGGTACGCTGTTCGGCATGTTCGCGGGCATCAACTTCTGGTGGCCCAAGGCGTTCGGCTTCAAGCTCGACCGGGTATGGGGCAAGCGCTCGTTCTGGTTGTGGGTCGTCGGTTTCTGGACCGCCTTCGCACCGCTCTACGTGCTCGGCCTGATGGGCGTGACGCGTCGCTTGAGCCACTTCGACGATGCCTCGTACCAGCCCTACTTCATCGTCGCGGCGATCGGCGCGGCAATGATCGCGGGTGGCATCGGCTGCATGGCGATCCAGTTCTTCGTCAGCATCCGCGATCGCAACACCGAGCGGCTGCGCGACCTGACTGGCGATCCGTGGGATGGCCGCACGCTCGAATGGTCGACCTCGTCGCCGCCGCCAGACTACAACTTCGCGTTCACCCCGATCGTCTATGACAATGATGCCTTCTGGGACATGAAGACGCGCGGCTTCGAGCGTCCGACGGCGGGCTTCAAGGCGATCCACATGCCCAAGAACGCCGCCGCCGGCGTCATCATCGGCCTGATCAGCGTTGGCTTCGGCTTTGCAATGATCTGGTACATCTGGTGGCTGGCGATTGCTTCGCTGGTAGCGATGCTCGGCGTCTCGATCTGGCATTCGTTCAACTACAAGCGCGATTTCCACATCCCCGTGGAGGACGTGATCCGCACCGAAGACGAGCGCACGCGCCTCCTCGCAGCGCAGAAGGTTGTGGCATGAGCACCGAACTGACCCACGAACAGATCACCGGCGGCGGGAAGCCGGTGTTCTTCGACCTCGACGAGCACGATCATCCCGAGGGCGGCAGCACGATGCTGGGCTTCTGGATGTACCTGATGAGCGATTGCCTCATCTTTGCGGTGCTGTTCGCTTGCTACGGGGTGCTTGGGCACGGCTATGGCGGCGGCAAGGGCCCGAAGGAGCTGTTCGAACTCCCGCTGGTCGCGTTCAACACCGCGATGCTGCTGTTCTCGTCGCTGACGTACGGCATCGCCATGTTGACGATGGAGAAGGGCAGCGTTCGCCAGGTGCAGTTCTGGCTGGTCGTAACCGGCCTGTTCGGCCTGACCTTCCTCGGCGTCGAGATGTACGAGTTCAGCAACTTGATCGCGGAGGGCAATGGCCCGTCGCGCAGCGCGTTCCTCTCGGCCTTCTTCACGCTGGTCGGCACGCACGGCTTTCACGTCACTTGCGGCTTGATCTGGCTGACCACGCTCGTCATCCAGATCGGGACGCATGGCCTTGGCCAGGCCAATCGCCGCCGCCTGCAGTGCCTCAGCATGTTCTGGCACTTCCTCGACGTCATCTGGATCGGCGTCTTCACCATCGTCTATCTCATGGGAGTGCTCGGATGAGCGCCGATACGCACAGCGCACACGCGCCCGAATACGACGCCGGTGCCGGCGGCTACCATGACGCGCATGGCGACGACATGCCGCACGGCTCGATGCGCGATTACGTCATTGGCTTCATACTCTCGGTCATCCTGACGGCGATCCCGTTCGCGCTGGTCATGACCGGGGCACTCGATCACACATGGACCGCGATCCTGGTGCTCGGCTCCGCGCTGATCCAGGTGTTCGTCCACATGATCTACTTCCTGCACATGAAGACGAGCAACGAGGGTGGCTGGTCGTTCATCGCGCTCCTGTTCACGCTGATCGTCATCGTCATAACGCTGTCGGGATCGATCTGGGTGATGTATCACATGAACGCCAACATGATGCCGATGAGCCCCGCCATGTCGTCCGAGACAATGAGCCAGCAATGAGACGGTCCCCCGCGACGATGGCTGCGCTGCTGGTCGTCGCGGGGGTTTTGTGTGCCGGGCTGATCGGGCTCGGTATCTGGCAGATCCAGCGGCTCAGTTGGAAACTCGCGCTGATCGCATCGGTCGAACAGCGCGTCCACGCCGCCCCAATCCCCGCACCCGGCCCCGAACGTTGGGCCACGATCAGCGCGACGCAGGACGGCTATCGTCATGTCCGCGCCGCCGGTCGCTACCGCGATGACGCGACGGTGTTCGTTCAAGCGGTGACCGAACGCGGTCCCGGTTTCTGGGCGATGACCCCGCTCGTCTCCGATCGCGGCTTCACCGTTCTCATCAACCGCGGCTTCGTCGCGGATCGTCGAACGCCGGCGGGCGGCGCTGCGAGCGTTGGCGGGCTGCTGCGCCCGAGCGAGCCCGGCGGCGGCTTCTTGCGCAGCAACGACCCAGCGGCAAACCGCTGGTATTCGCGCGACGTGGCAGCGATTGCGGCTGCGCGGCGACTTGGTCCGGTTGCGCCCTATTTCATCGATGCCGAGGCAGGACCGCCGGGACGCGTGCCGGTCGGCGGGCTGACCGTCATCCGCTTTTCGAACAATCATCTCGTCTACGCGCTCACCTGGTTCGCGCTCGCGCTTATGGTTGCCGGTGCGGCAGCGATGCTCGTGCGCAGCCAGCGGCGCGACGCTGCATGAGCGCCCCGCTCCCGCCGCTCGATACGACCGGGCGCGACAATCTGCGGCAATTGATCAATTTGCGCTGGCTCGCGGTCGGTGGCCAGTTCGCGACGATCCTGGTTGCGCAATTCCTCATGGGTCTGACGCTGCCGCTGGCGCCGATGTTGCTGGTCGTCGGCGGGCTGGTCCTGCTCAATGTCGTCAGCATCACGCAACTGCCGCGCCGCGTCGCAATCTCGAATGGCGAACTCTTCGCCAGCCTGTTGCTCGACGTCGGCGCGCTTACCGCCCTGCTCTATCAAAGCGGCGGCGCAACCAACCCGTTCATCGCGCTGTATCTCGTCCAAATCGTGCTCGGCGCGATCCTGCTCGAGGCGTGGTCGAGTTGGGCGCTGGTCGCGGTGACGATCGCCGCCTTCGCCTTGCTCGCCGAGGTGCATATGCCGCTGCTCTTGCCGCAGCGCTTCTCCTACGACTGGAGCGATCTGTATGTGCTCGGTTCGCTGATCTGCTTCGTGCTGATCGCGGTGCTGATCGTCGGCTTCGTCACGCGGATCAACCGAAACCTGCGGATGCGCGACGCGCGGCTCGCGACGATGCGCCAGCAGGCTGCCGAGGAGGATCATATCGTCCGCATGGGGCTGCTCGCGACCGGCGCGGCGCATGAGCTCGGGACGCCGCTCGCCTCGCTCTCGGTGATCGTCAACGATTGGGGTCATTCCCCGGCGTTGCGTGCACAGCCGGGCCTCGCCGAGGAAATCGAGGACATGCGCGTCGCGCTGACGCGCTGCAAGACGATCGTCACCGGCATCCTGATGGCGGCGGGTGAAGCGCGCGGCGAGCATCCGACGATCACCAGCGTCCATCGCTTCTGCGACGAAGTCGTCGCCGAATGGCGCGTACAGAATTCGGACGACGCGATCGTCTTCCGCAACCGCTTCGGCAACGATCGTGCGATCGTCGCCGATACCGCGGTCAAGCAGATGATCTGGAATTTGCTCGACAATGCCAAGGAAGCGTCGGGCCAGCCGATCACGCTCGAGGTCGCGCGCGACGGGCCGTCGCTGCTGTTCGCGGTGAGCGATACCGGCCCGGGCTTCGCGCCCGAGATGCTCGCCAATATCGGCAAGCCGTATCACTCGACGCGCGATCGGCTCGGCAGCGGGCTGGGGCTGTTCCTCGTCGTCAACGCAATGCGCAAGCTCGGCGGGTCGGTCGAAGCGCGCAATCGCCCGAGTGGCGGCGCGGTCGTCACGTTGACCTTGCCGCTCTCGGCACTGGAGTGGGATGGCGTATGAGCGAGAAGCATCTGTTGATCGTCGAGGACGATGGCGCGTTCGCCCGCACGCTGCGCCGCTCGTTCGAGCGCCGCGGCTATGTCGTCGAGGTCGCTGCCGACCAGGGAGCCGTGACGAGCGCGCTTGCCGAGCGTACGCCCGATTTTGCGGTGGTCGATCTCAAGCTCGGCGCGACCTCGGGGTTGGCGTGCGTCCAGGCGATCCACGCGCATGACGCGACGACGCGGATCGTCGTGCTGACGGGCTATGCGAGCATTGCGACCGCGGTCGAGGCGATCAAGCTCGGCGCGACCAACTATCTCGCCAAGCCGTCGAACACCGACGATATCGAGGCGGCGTTCGGCCAGACCGACGGCGCGGCGGCGGGCAACGTCGACACGCCGCTGACCAACCGCCCGACCTCGATCAAGACGCTCGAGTGGGAACATATCCACCAGACGCTCGCGGCGAACGATTTCAACATTTCCGAGACGGCGCGCCAGCTCGGAATGCACCGCCGCACCCTCGCGCGGAAGCTCGAGAAGCAGACCGTCAAATAACCTTGCCCATTGTGGGCGGCGTGCGGCCAAACGCGCATCCGTGCGTTGCAGCGATCGTCTTACCCGGAGTGTGTCATGCCAGGCCCAAAACTGTTCGAGCCGATCGCCATCGGCGGTCTCGCGCTGCGCAATCGCATCGTGATCGCCCCGATGTGCCAATATTCCGCAGTCGATGGTGCGATGACCGATTGGCACCTGATCCATCTCGGCCAGCTGGCGCTCTCGGGCGCTGGCCTGCTGACGATCGAGGCCAGCGCGGTGCTGCCCGAGGGGCGGATCAGCTATGGCGATGTCGGGCTGTGGAATGACGCGACCGAGGCCGCGCTTGCGGGCGTCATCGCCAGCGTCCGGCGGCATTCCGACATGCCGATCGCGATTCAGCTGTCGCATGCCGGCCGCAAGGCATCGACCGACCTGCCGTGGCACGGCGGCAAGCAAATCGCGCCATCGGCGCAGAATGGCTGGCAGACCGAAGCGCCGTCGGCCGCCGCCTTCGCGGAGGGCGAGAACCCCCCGCTCGCACTCGATCGTGACGGCCTTGCCCGGATTCGCGATGCCTTTGCCGCATCCGCCACGCGCGCGGCGCGGCTCGGGATCGATTTGATCCAGCTCCACGCGGCGCACGGCTATCTGCTTCACCAATTCCTCTCGCCGCTGTCGAACCACCGCGATGACGACTATGGTGGCAGCCTCGAGAACCGGCTGCGCTTTCCGCTCGAAGTGTTCGATGCGGTGCGGGCGGCCTTCCCCGCCGACAAGCCCGTCACGATGCGCGTCTCTGGGACCGACTGGGTCGAGGGTGGTTGGGGCGTGGATGGCACGATCGCCTTCGCACGGGCGCTCGAGGCGCGCGGGTGCGCGGCGATCCACGTGTCGAGCGGTGGGCTCGATCCGCGCCAGGCGATCCCGGTCGGCCCCAACTATCAGGTCCCGCTCGCGCGTGCGGTCAAGCAGGCGGTGACGATCCCCGTCGTCGCGGTCGGTCTCATCACCGAGTTCGAACAGGCCGAGGCGATCATCGGCACAGGCGATGCCGACATGATCGCGCTGGCGCGGACGATCCTGTACGATCCGCGCTGGCCGTGGCATGCCGCGGCGCATCTCGGCGCGCGCGTCGCCGCGCCAAACCAATATCTGCGGTCGCAACCGCGCCAGCACAGCCGCTTGTTCGACCTACTGGAGTGATCGGGCGCAGGCGTCGCCGGCCTGCCCCCGACCTTTAATCGTACGTGGCGGCTGGCCGTCAGGCCGCCGCGCTCATCGCGCTGCCAATCATCGCCGCGACCATATTGCCTTCGATCGGGCGGCTGAACAGATACCCCTGAATGCTGCTGCACCCCTGCCCGCGCAGCTCGCTCAGTTGGTCGCGGTCCTCGACACCCTCGGCGGTCGTCTCCATGTGGAGCGCGGTCGCCAAGTCGACGATCGCGCGGACGATCGCCGCGGCGCTGCGGTCCTCGGCGACCGCGTCGACGAAACTCTTGTCGATCTTGATCTTGTCGAACGGGAAACTGCGCAGATAGCTGAGCGACGAATAGCCGGTCCCGAAATCGTCGAGCGCGATCCGCACGCCCATCGCGCGCAATTTGTGGAGCAGCGTGACGACGGTCGTCTCGCCATCGAGAAACACCGACTCGGTGATCTCGATCTCGAGCCGGTCGGGGGAGAGCCCGCTATGGCTCAACGCCTGGAAGATGACGTTCGGGAAGCCCGAATTGCGAAATTGCAGCGGCGAGACATTGACCGCGACGCGGACATGCGCCGGCCAGGCGGTCGCTTGACGACACGCCTCCTGCATCACCCAATCGCCGATCGCGATGATCAGGCCGGTCTCCTCGGCAACTGAAATGAAGTCGATCGGCGGGACGTTGCCGCGCGTCGGATGCTCCCAGCGCAACAACGCCTCGAAACCGCCGATCCGATCGCGCTTGAGATCGAAGATCGGCTGGAAGTTGAGCCGGAACTGGCCGCTCTGGATCGCTTCGCGCAAGTCGAGTTCTAGCGCACGCCGCTTGCGCGCTGCGGCATCGAGCGCGGGCTCGAAGAAGCGGAATACCCCGCGGCCGTCCTGCTTGGCACGATACAGCGCGAGGTCGGCATTCTTAAGCAGCGCATCGCTGTCGGCGCCGTCGTTCGGGCTGATCGCGATGCCGATGCTGGCCCCGGTAGCGATCTGATGCCCATCGACGAGCAACGGGCTGCGCATCTCATCGAGGATCGCCTGCGCCAAAGCGCGCGGGCGATCGACATCGTCATGATCGGCGAGGATGATCGCGAACTCGTCGCCGCCAAGCCGTGCGACGACTGCATCGCTGGCGATACGCGAGAGGATGTCGCCCATCTGGCGGAGCAAAGCGTCGCCGATCGGATGGCCGAGCGAATCGTTGATCCCCTTGAACCCGTCGAGATCGAGGCACAGCAAGGTCGTGCGCTGTCCGCGTTTGAGCGAACGCTGCAATTCGGACTCGAGCTGCTGGCAGAAATAGGTGCGGTTTGGCAGGCTGGTCAGCGTGTCGTGGAACGCGAGATGCGTGATGCGATGCTCGCGCTCGACGATACCCGCCGACATCCGGTTGAAGCTCTGCGCGAGCCGCCCGACCTCGTCGTCGCTCTCGACCAGCAGTTCGGTGCGCGTGCCTTCCTCGAGCGCGCGCGCGGCCGCATCGAGCGCTGCGATCGGACGGGCGATCCCGTTCGCCAAGCGGCGGCTGCCGAGCAGGACGAGCAGCAGCCCCATCACGCCGGCGAGCGCAATACCGATCTCCATCGTGCGATACGCCGCCATCGCCGCTGCCCACGGATAGCTCAGCAACAGGACCGCGCTCGGCTTGCCCGCCGGCCCGAGCAACGGTTTGGCGAGCGCCAGCGCATCGCCATCGGGCAGGGCCAGAAACGCCGGCTCGCTGCGCCCGCCGATTGCGGTCGCGACGAATGCGTCGAGCGCCCGCGACACGGCAACGTCGCTCGATACGCCGTGCCACGATCCCTTCTCATCGCGTGTCAGGATCGTCGCGGCGAGCGGGATGGCGGACAGATGCTGCAACGCCGCCATCTCGGCGCGATCGAGCGGAAGCGCGAACGTGACCCAACCGATTTCATTCGGGGCGAGGACCGGTGCGACGATGAGCCGGAATGCGCCAGTTCGCGTGGCGATGACCGCCTCGGTCCGGACGCGCGCGAGGGTGGTCGGCACGCTCGCGATCGCACGCCGTACGTCGCCCGAGCCAGTACCGAAAACTTGCCCCTGAAGATCTACGAAGAATGCCTGCGGCACGTCGGCGCGCGTGCGCAACGACGCGAGGGCAGACTCGATCGTCGGCCGATCGCCGCTCGCAACCGCCGAGCGGAAGCCGAAATCGCGCGTCAACACCGACGCGCTGTCCATAAGCGCGTGCGCGCGCATCGCCCAAATACGATCGTAGACGCTGCCGCTGGTCCGCAACTCGGCGCGGACCGCGTCGCGGGCCTGGCCCCAGATCACGAGCTGCCCGACGATTGCGACAACGAGCAGGCTGGCTGCGAACAGCACGCCATATTGCACCGCGAGCCGCGTGCGCAGATGCCGGAAGCGCCACCGCGGCAGGGCCCGTACGGTCATCTCAGCGCCCGCGAATGGTGTAGGTGGTGGTGTACCCGGTCGCAGTCACCGTGGCCGATTGAGCCAGCATATTGTCGGGCGCGCGGATTGATGGATGCCACACGCGGATCGTAGCGCCCCCAACCGGGACGTCCGCGATCGTCGCATGCCCTTTCGCATCCGATTGCACCGCATAAGGCGTTTCGACGACGATGATCGACCCGTTCATCGCATCGTGGATGTTACAGCCGAGGGCGACGACTCCGGGCTTGTCGAAGACGACAGAGCGAGTCTCGTCCTTGCCGTACAGCTTCAAGTCGAACTTGCGCGCCTTCGAGAAGGAATAGACGTGGTGGCGCACCTTGTCGCGATTGGGAAAGCTGACCGTCGCCCCGACCGGCACGATCAGCACGTGCGGGACGAACGCGATATTCTGCTGCGCCATCTCGTACGGACCGCCCGGCTTCATCGCGCCGGCCGGTTTGCGGGGGGTATCGACAAGCACCACCGCACCGGCGAGCGGTTTGCCATCGGCGCCGATCACGTCGACCGAAACGGTCGCGGCGAAGGCCGGAAACGAACATGCGAGCGCCGCGGCCGCTCCGGTGAATCGCATAACATGGATTAACATCAAACCCGGCTAAGCCGGAAAGGTGGCGAAAACGTAAAATTCGCATTTACGGAACCCTAAGGGTCTTTCCGTAGGCAGCAGGCGGCGCCTGCACTTCAGCCGGCGCGGGTGGGCGTATCATGTTTCGACACTTTCAGGCTCTGGTCGTTTGCGTGCTCGCCTTGCTGTGCGCGTCTCCCGCCTTCGCCGGCGAATTGCGCCAGGGCGGCAAATTGATGCTGACGAGCGGGGTCTCGACCGTCGAGGGATCGGCCGGCGGCGGACTGGCGACTTGGGCGCTGATCGCGGGCAATGAGACCGATGCCGGGATCGGCGGCAGCGCGCATGCGACCATCGTCGCGCTGCCCGATTTCGACCTGAAGAGCGTCGGCGGCGCGATCGGCCTGCACAATCGCGTTGAATTCTCCTACGCGCACCAGAGCTTCGACACGCGCCAAGCGGGCGCGACGCTCGGGCTCGGGCGCAACTTCACGTTTGGCCAGGACGTGTTCGGTGCAAAACTGCGCGTGATCGGCGATGCGGTGTATGATCAGGACCGCGTGTTGCCGCAAATCTCGATCGGCGTGCAGTATCACCGCGCCGCCAAGAGCGCGATCATCGCGGCGGTCGGCGGCAAGCACGCGCAGGGTACCGATTTCCTGCTGTCGGCGAGCAAGGTCGTGCTCGCGCGCAGTCTCGTTCTCGGCGCGACGGTTCGCTTCACCAAGGCCAATCAGTTCGGGCTGCTCGGTTTTGGCGGCGATAGGAGCGATGCCTATCACGCCGAATTCGAAGGGTCGGCTGGTCTGCTCGTCTCGCGCCGCCTGCTGCTTGGCGCCGAGATTCGCACCAAGCCCGACAATCTCGGTTTCGCGCGCGAGCGCAAAGCGGTGGATGCGTTTGCGGCGTGGCAATTCGAGCGCCATCTGACGGTGACTGCCGCCTATGCCGATCTCGGCAGTATCGCGACCTTCAAGCGCCAGCGCGGCGCATTCCTTTCGCTCCAGGCGAGCTTTTGAGATAGGCGCGTTCCCATGGTACTTCTTGCTCTCGCGCTCGCGCTTCAGACCACGCCGCCTGGCGAGGATCCCGTCGATCCCTATCCGCACAGCAACGCCAATGCCGGAGCGACGCCGTTCAAGGGCAGCGCGATGCTCGCCGCGTTCCACGGGCGCGCAGGCGTGGACCGGATCGCCGACGATCTCGTCACGCGCATCGTGATCGACCCGCGGATCGCCGATATCCTCAAAGGCCAGGACGAGGTGCGGTTGCGGCGGCTGCTCAAAGAGCAATTCTGTTACATCCTCAACGGCGGCTGCGGTTATAGTGGACGCACGATGCGCGAAGGCCACAAGAACCTCGGACTGCAGACCGCCGACGTCGGTGCCCTCGTCGAGGATTTGCAGGCGGCGATGCGCAAGGAAGGCGTGGCCTTCGCTGCGCAGAATCGCTTTCTCGCCAAGCTCGCGCCGATCAAGCGCGATGCGGTTGAACGCTAGGTTCGCTTACGCGTCTGCACGTGTGACAGGTCTGGACGTCGCTGGCAGAATGCCTATATACCGACCGGTATGAATAGCGTTTGCTCCCCCTCGGCGCCGAAAGGCAGGCCGCGTGAGTTCGACATTGACGAGGCGCTGGGCCAGGCTTTGCTGGTGTTCTGGCGCAACGGCTATGAGGCCGCGTCGATGACCGAGCTGACCAGTGCGATGGGCATCACCAAGCCAAGCCTGTACGCCGCGTTCGGTAATAAGGAGCAGCTGTTCCACAAGGCGCTCGACCTCTACGAGCGCGAAAAACTGGCCTATATGACGTCGGCGCTCGAAGCACCGACGGCGCGCGGTGTCGCCGAACGCTTGCTGCGCGGATCGCTCGAAATGCAGATGAGCACGTGCGATCCCAAGGGTTGCCTCGGGGTGATCAGCGCCGCGACCTGCGGCGCCGAGGCCGAACCGATCAAGGCCGAGGTCGTCAAGCGGCGCGCCTCGTCCGAGGCAGCGCTGGTCAAGCGCTTCGCCGAGGCACAGGCCGCGGGCGAATTCCCCGAAGGCATGACGCCCGAGGCGCTGACCCGCTTCCTTTTCGCGATCCTCCAAGGCCTCGCGCTGCAAGGCGGATCAGGCGCGACCTGCGCTGAGCTTTCGCAACTCGTCGAGACCAGCATGGCGGTTTGGCCGACCCAATAAAAACTTGTCGATAAATATTCGGACCGGTACAGAATGCCGTTGACGCACTCCTTTGGCGCTTTATATACCGAACGGTATTGAAGCTGGATCCTAACGCGGAACCGGTAGCGGCAAAAGGGTCTGTGCCCATGACCAACACGATCACCTGACTGAAGGGTCCGTCGGTAATGCCGCGGGCCTTTTCTACACTTTCCATAGCTTGATCAGCAGGAAGCGTGTGCGTCCTGGCATGATTTCTCACGCCCATCGCGCGGCTACCGCAGACGAAGCCTCGTCTGCGTAGGGTGCTGCTCGTCTGTCCGCCAAAGACCCAAGAGGGGGATTTTCCATGGCCTATCTCGACCTCGACAATATGTTCGCAGCGCCCGTCACCAGCCGCAGCCAGACGCCTGCCACCGCTGGGCATGCCGGGTTCTCGGCGCTCGAATGGAGCGTCATTGCGCTGGCGCAACGCGATACGCTCGGCAGCCTTACCACCCCTGGCCGTCTGGCGCGCGCGCTTGGCGGCGTGTTCGGGCGCGGCACCGCATCGCGGCTCGCCGATCCGAAGCTGGAAGCGCTCCGCCGCGCGGCGGTGCACGCCCGGCATCGCGGTTTCGCCCTGCCAACGGCTGAAATCGCACATTTCCATTCGGTCGGCTTCAGCGAGGCGCAACTCGAAACGCTCATCACCAGCGTGACCGGAATGCGCGTCGGCCGGACCGACCGGAGGAACTTCGCATGAACATGATCGCACCGATCGATACGACGCAGGAGCTTCGTACCGAATCCGACATATCAAAACCAAAGCGTTGGACGCGCTGGCAAAAACGCGCGGCTGTCCTGCTGCCGATCGCGGTTGCCGGGGTCGTCGGCGTCAAGCTGTTCGACCATTCCGACGCGGTCGCAGCGCTTCCGCCACCCGCTGCGGTGACCATCGCCACGCCGTTGGTACGCCAGGTCAGCGAGTGGGACGATTATGTCGGCCGCTTCGCGCCCAGCCGCAGCGTCGAGGTCCGGCCGCGCGTCGCGGGTGAAGTGACCGGGGTGCATTTCCACGACGGCGATGTCGTCCGCCAGGGCCAATTGCTCTTCACGATCGACTCCCGCCCCTTCGCCGCCGCGCTCGCCGAAGCACGCGCCAACGAGGCCAGTGCGCAAAGCGCGCTGGTGCTGGCGCGCACCGATCTCGGCCGCGCGACGCGGTTGATCGCCGACGATGCGGTTTCGGCCGGCGAAGTCGATGCACTGCGCGGGAAGCTGCAGGCGGCGCAAGCCGGCCTCGCGGCGGCGCAAGCCCGCGTCCGGGCGCGCGCGCTCGATGTGTCCTTCACCCAGATCCGAGCACCGATCGGCGGACGCATCTCGGATCGCCGCGTCGATGCGGGCAATCAGGTCGCCGGCGGCGAAGGCACCGGCGGCACGGTGCTGACGACGATCAACGCGCTCGACCCGATCTACTTCACCTTCGACGGTTCGGAGGCGTTGTTCCTCAAGACGCAACGCAACCGCCAGCCGGGTGCCGCTGCGCCTGCGGTCGAGATCCAGTTGCAGGACGAGACGAGCCATCGCTGGAAGGGCAAGCTCGACTTCACCGACAACGGGCTCGACACGCATTCGGGCACGATCCGCGGCCGCGCGGTGCTCGCCAATCCGGGGCTGTTCCTGACGCCGGGGATGTTCGGCAATATGCGGCTCGCCAGCGCCGGGACCAGGCCCGCGCTGCTCGTCCCCGACGATGCGGTGCAGACCGATCAGGCGCGCAAGGTCCTGCTCACGGTCGATGGCAACAATGTGGTCACCGCCAAGCCGGTCGTGCTCGGCGCGGTGGTCGACGGGATGCGCGTGATCCGATCGGGCGTCGGCCCGCAGGATCGCATCATCATCAAGGGCACGCAGATGGCGATGCCGGGTGCCAAGGTTGCGCCCACGGTTGGCAAGATCGCGGTTTCGGCGGATGCATCTGCGCCGACCGCGCAGCCAATCGCGGGCGAAGCGACGCTCAGCCGGTGACGCCCCTACTCGTCACCCTCGCGAAGGCGAGGGTCCCGCTTCTTCTCCCACGACGGGGCAAGGCAGCGGGATCCCCGCTTTCGCGGGGATGACGGGAGTGGCGCCTGTCCGGACCCAATAGCCGATCGATTCATCATTGCCGTTCGTCGCTTCGGCGTCCGCTCTTGGACGCTGCCCGGTGACGTGCGCGCGTCTTCTAGGGACACTGTCCATGCGCTTCTCGCGCTTCTTCATCACCCGGCCGATCTTCGCCGGGGTCATCGCGGTGGTCATCACCATCGTGGGGCTGATCGCCTATTTCAGCCTGCCCGTGTCGCAATACCCCGACATCGTGCCGCCGACCGTGACGGTAAGCGCGGTGTATCCCGGCGCTTCGGCCGAGACGGTCGCGGAAACCGTCGCCGCGCCGATCGAGCAGGAAATCAACGGCGTCGACAACATGCTGTACCAGTCGTCGCAATCGACCGGCGACGGCAAGGTGACGATCACCGTCACCTTCAAGATCGGCACCAATCTCGATGCCGCGCAGGTGCTCGTGCAGAACCGCGTCGCGGTTGCGGTCCCGCGGCTACCCGAGGATGTGCAGCGTCTTGGCGTCGTCACGCGGAAAACCAGCCCCGACTTCCTGATGGTCGTCAACCTGATCTCGCCCGACAGCTCGCTCGATCGCGGCTACATCTCCAATTACGCGCTGACGCAGGTCCGCGATCGCCTCAGCCGCATCGACGGCGTCGGTGACGTGCAATTGTTCGGCGCGCGCGACTATTCGATGCGCGTGTGGATCGACCCCGGCCGCGCCGCCGCGCTCGATCTGACCGCGGGCGAGATCGTCGCCGCGCTTCGTGCGCAAAACGTCCAGGTTGCGGCGGGCACGCTCGGTCAGCCGCCTTATGCAACGGGCAACGCCTTCCAGCTCAACGTCGAGACGCAGGGCCGCCTGACCGACCCCAAGCAGTTCGCCGACGTGGTGATCCGCACCGACAAGGATGGCCGCCAGGTCAAGGTCTCGGACGTCGCGCGGGTCGAGCTCGGTGCGCAGGACTACGGCGCCAACACCTATCTCAGCGGCAAGCCCACGGTTATCGCCGCCGTCTTCCAGCGCCCCGGCTCGAACGCGCTCGCCGCCGCGCAAGCGGTGTCGGCCGAGATGGAGACGATGTCGAAGAAGTTCCCCAAGGGGCTCGCCTATCGCGTCATCTACAACCCGACCGAATTCATCGCCCAGTCGATCGACGCGGTGAAGCATACGCTGATCGAGGCGATGATCCTCGTCGTGCTCGTCATCCTCGTCTTCCTGCAGAAATGGCGTGCGGCGATCATCCCGATCGTCGCGATCCCGGTTTCGCTGATCGGTACCTTCGCGGTGCTGGCGGCGGTCGGTTACTCGCTCAACAACCTCTCGCTGTTCGGGCTGGTGCTCGCGATCGGCATCGTCGTCGATGACGCGATCGTCGTGGTCGAAAATGTCGAGCGCAACCTCGAGCACGGCCTTTCCCCGCTCGAGGCGGCGCGCAAGTCGATGGACGAAGTGTCGGGCGCGCTCGTCGCGATCGTGCTCGTGCTCTGCGCGGTGTTCATCCCGACCGTGTTCCTCACCGGCCTGTCGGGCGCGTTCTACCGCCAGTTCGCGGTGACGATCTCGACTGCGACGATCATCTCGCTGCTGCTTTCGCTGACACTGTCGCCCGCGCTCGCGGCGATGCTGCTCAAGCCGCATGGACCGGCGGATTCGGGCAACCGCGCCGCGCGGCTGGTGCGCCGCACAGGCGACGCCTTCAACCGCGGCTTCGAGCGGATGAGCGAGGCCTATGGCCGCATGACGCTGCGCCTCGTCAGCGCACCGCGCAAAATGATGCTGGCGTAAGGCGCGCTGATCGCGCTGACCGCCGTCGTCTTCACCGTCACGCCGTCGGGCTTCGTGCCAGCGCAGGATCAGGGCTACTTCCTGACGATCATCCAGCTGCCGCCGGGCTCGGCGGTCGATCGCACCGATGCCGTGATGCAGAAGGTCGCCAAGCGCATCCTGCCGCTCGCCGGGGTCAAGGGCGCGGTCATGCTTGCCGGCTTCGACGGCCCGTCGCAGACGCTCGCGCCCAACAGCGCGGCGGCCTACATCCCGCTCAAGAGTTTTGAGGAACGTCGCAAGCTCGGCGTGACGCTCGCCTCGATCATGGGCGAGGCGCAGAAGGCGACTGCCGACATCAATGAGGCACGCCTGCTGATCGTCCCGCCGCCGCTGATCCAGGGCATCGGCTCGGCCGGCGGCTACCGCCTGATGGTACAGGACCTGCAGGGGCATGGCTATCAGGAGATGGGCAAGACCGCCTACGGCCTGATCGGCCAGGCGAACCAGACCAAGGGGCTGGCGCAGGTCTATACCTTCTTCGACACCGCCACGCCGCGCATCTTCGCCGATGTCGATCGCACCAAGGCGAACATGCTCGGTGTGCCACCCGAGCGCGTGTTCGAGGCGCTGCAGGTCTATCTCGGATCGGCGTTCGTCAACGACTTCAACCTGCTCGGCCGCACCTACCGCGTCACCGCCCAGGCCGATGCGCCGTTCCGCAACACCACCGCCGATATCGCCAACCTCAAGACGCGGTCGAACACCGGGCAGATGGTGCCGATCGGATCGGTCTCGACCTTCCGCGACAAGACCGGGCCGTATCGCGTCGTGCGCTACAATCTGTTCCCGGCGGTCGAGGTCGATGGCGATACGGCGAAGGGGTCGTCGTCGGGCCAGTCGCTCGTCGCAATGGAGAAGCTTGCCGACACCGCGCTGCCGACGGGGTACGCGCATGAATGGACCGGCATCGCCTTCCAGCAAAAATCGGCGGGCAGCACGGCGGGGCTCGTCTTCGGCATGGCGGTACTGTTCGTCTTCCTCGTGCTCGCCGCACAATATGAGAGCCTGACGCTGCCGCTCGCGATCATCCTGATCGTGCCAATGTGCCTGCTCGCGGCGATGACCGGGGTGAATCTGCGCGGGATGGACAATAATGTCCTGACGCAGATCGGCCTCGTCGTGCTGATCGCACTGGCCGCCAAGAACGCGATCCTCGTGGTCGAGTTCGCCAAGCAAGCCGAGGAGGAAGACGGCCTGTCGCCGATCGAGGCGGCGGTCCGCGCCGCCAAAGACCGGTTGCGCCCGATCCTGATGACGAGCTTCGCCTTCATCCTCGGCGCGGTGCCGCTGGTGATCGCCGAAGGGGCTGGCGCCGAACTCCGCCAGGCGCTCGGCACGGCCGTGTTCTTCGGGATGATCGGTGTGACCGGCTTCGGCCTGCTGTTCACCCCCACCTTCTACGTCGTCGCGCGCGCGCTGGCGAAGCGGCTCGAACGCCGCCGCCCCGCCCCGCACGCGACCCATGGCCCCGCCGCAGCGCCCACGCTGCAGCCAGCCGAATAGGAACGATGATGAAAGCCATCCTGCTCACCAGCCTCTCCGCGCTCGCGCTCTCCGCTTGCGCCGCTGGCCCCACTTACGTCGCCCCCCTGCCCCCACCGACCGCCGCGGCGCCGTTCGTCACGACCACTGCCGCGACGGTCGCCAGCGATGCCGAGCTGAACTGGTGGCGGATGTACCGCGATCCCGTGCTCGACGGGCTCGTCGCCGATGCGCTCGCGGCAAACACCGATCTACGCGTCGCGGTCGCGCGGCTCGACACCGCCCGCGCCTCGCTGCGCGGCGCCAAGAGCGATCGCGAACCGCAAGTGAATGCCGGCGCGAGCGGCAATTACGCACGGTCGTCGCAACTCCAGAGCCTGCCCGGCTTGGCACGCGAGCGCGCCACCTACGATGTCGGCCTCGACGTCAGCTACGAACTCGACCTGTCGGGTCGCGTCCGTCGCAATGTCGAGGCGGCACGCGGCGATGTCGGCGCGGCGCAGGCCGATGCCGATGCGGTGCGCGTCTCGATCGTCGCCGCGACGACGCGCGCCTATGTCGATGCCGCCTCCTCGGCCGAGCGGCTCGCGGTGGCGCGGCGGATCGTCGACCTCCTCGAAAAGTCGACGACGCTGACCGGCAAGCGCGTCGACGCCGGGCGCGCGACCAAGCTCGACCAGGTCCGCATCGCCGCGCTGCGCGACCAGCGCGCCGCGCTCGTCCCGCAGATCGAGAGCGAGCGGCAAGCCGCGCTGTTCCGCCTGGCGACGCTCACCGGCCGAACGCCGCGCGACCTCCCCGCCAGCGCCAGCGCGCGCAGCACGACGCCGCGGCTCGACCAGCCGATCCCGATCGGCGACGGGGCGGCTTTGCTCGCCCGACGCCCGGACGTTCGCGCCGCCGAGCGCCGCCTTGCCGCGTCGACCGCGCGGATCGGGGTCCAGACATCGCAACTCTATCCGCAGATCTCGCTCGGCGCCTCGATCGGCTCGACCGCGACGACGGTCGGCGATCTGTTCACCGGCGGTCCGGTGCGCTGGCTGCTCGGGCCATTGCTCAACTGGTCGCTCAACCAGTCGGCGGCGCGGGCGAAGATCGCCGGCGCCAAGGCCGAGACGCGCGGCGCGCTCGCCAGCTTCGACGGCAGCGTGTTGAGCGCGCTCGAGGAGACCGAGACCGCGCTGTCGACCTATGCGCGCGAGCTAGACCGCCGCACGCAGTTGCAGTCGGCGCGCGACAATGCCGCGACCGCCGCGCGGATCACCCGCGCGCGCCAGCGCGAGGGGACGATCGACTTTCTCGAAGTGCTCGATGCCGAACGCACCTTCGCCGACAGCGACGCCGAACTGGCCGCCGCCGACGCGCGGATCGCCGATGCGCAGATCGATCTGTTCCGCGCGCTGGGGGGTGGATGGCAGGCCCGACAAAGCTGATCGTGCAGGGCGCGGCGGCGGCCGATCGAGGGGCCATCGGCGGCGCGTCGCCCCACACTGACGCGCTCCTAACGGCTAAGCCACGGCTACGCCGTACAATCGTCATAACGCTGGTGTGGTCGGCGCAGGCCCCGCCGGCCCGACTGCATCAAAATTCGGCCCGACTTGGACCCAAAGCGGTTTCGTTTCGTTGCCGTCGCATTCCCTCCTCAAGGGTTGCGATTGCGTCATGCATCATTACTTAGCACGCTAATGATGTCCGAACGATCTAACGTCGAAGCCGCTTATGCTCGCACACTCCTTCCGCTCGCGCGCATGTGGCGGCAATCCGCCGACCGTGCGCTGAGCGGCTTTGGCCTATCCGCGTCAGGCGGATGGACGATCGTCCAAGTCGGGCGCCTTGGTGACGATGTGCGCCAGACCGACCTCGCCGCCGAGCTCGACGTTTCCGCCGCCTCCTTGGTTCGCGTGGTCGATCAGTTGGTCGCGGCCGAACTGGTCGACCGCCAACGCGACGACGTCGATGCGCGCGTCAGCCGCGTCCGCCTGACCGAGCGGGGCCGCGCGCTGGTCGCAAAGATCGAGGCGGCGTTCGAGGCCTTGCGACGCGAGATGCTCGCCGATGTCGCCGACGCCGATCTTGCCACCGCCCTGCGCGTTGCCGAGCAGCTCGAGGCGCGCTTTACCCGGAAGCGCAACCGATGACGGGCAATCGCTTCGGCTGGAAAGAGGCGCTGTTCTCGGTCAAATGCCTGCTCGCGGCGGTGCTTGCCTATTATATTGCGCTGCGGATCGGCCTGACGCGGCCGTACTGGGCGGTGACGACGTCGTACATCGTCGCGCAACCGCTCGCCGGCGCCGCGCTGTCGAAGGCAGCGTTCCGCGTGATGGGCACCGTGCTGGGCGCCGCCGCCGCTGTCGTGCTCGTGCCGAACCTCGTCAACGCACCCGAACTGCTGTCGCTCGGCCTCGCGCTGTGGCTGGGCGTGTGCCTCTATATCTCGTTGCTCGACCGGACACCGCGCGCCTACGTTTTTCTGCTCGCCGGCTATACCGCGAGCATCATCGGCTTCCCCTCGGTCGAAGCGCCGGGTGCGATCTTCACCACCGCGATCCTGCGCGTCGAGGAGATCACGATCGGGATCCTGTGCGGCGCGCTGGTCCACGGCTTCGTCTTCCCGCAGACCGTGACCGCGACGCTGCTCTCGCGCGTCAACGCGATCCTCGCCGATGCCGAGCGCTGGTCGCGCGATTCGCTCGCGGGGCTGGCCGACAGCCGGCTCGACCGTGATCGGCGCCGGCTCGCGCTCGATATCAACGAGCTGCACCAGCTCTCGATCCATCTGCCGTTCGACACTGCGCGCCTCCAGCCGCGCGTCCGGACACTGCGCGCGCTTCAAGCCGAGCTGTCGATGCTGCTGCCGCTCGCCAGCGCCGTCGACGACCGCATCCGCGAATTGCTGCGTGGGGCCGACGCGCCGCGTCCCGAAGCGCTCGCGTTGATAGAGGAGGTTCGCGGCTGGCTTGCAGCGGCGCTGCCGATGGCCGAGCGCAACGCCACCGCCGATGCTCTGATCGCGCGCGCGCGCGCGCTCGAGCCGCCTGTGGCCGAGCCATTGCTGTGGCGCGATGCACTGCGGCTGAGTTTGCTCGCGCGGCTCGCCGAGCTGATCGATGCGCATCGCAATGCGCGCGACTTGCTCGACCAGATGCGCTCGCCGTCGCGCACGCCGCTCAACCCCGGCGTCGCGCGACTGCTCGCGCGGACCGCGCGCCGCCCGCTCCACCGCGACCGTGGCATCGCGCTGCGGGCGGCGGCGGGAACCGTCGCGACGATCCTGATCGGCTGCGTCTTCTGGATCGGGACGGGCTGGTCCGATGGCGCTGGCGCGGTGCTGATCGCGGGCGTATGTTGCGCGCTGTTCGGCAACAGCGACGATCCCGCGCCGTCGATCATGGCGTTCTTCTACGGGACGATCCTCGGCCTGACCGTGGCGGCGATCTACGCTTTCGCGATCCTGCCACGCGTCACCGATTTCGTGACGCTGATCGCGGTGCTCGCGCCGGCGATGCTGATCGGCGGCGTATTCCTGTCGCGCCCGCGGACGACGCTGGTCACGCTCGGCGCGTTGCTCGGCGGGATCAATACGGTCGGGCTCAACGATCGCTACGGCGGCAGCTTCGACGGGTTCGTCAATGGCGGCGTCTCGCAGCTGATCGGGACGATCTTCGCGGTCGTCACCGTCGGCCTGTTCCAGACGATCGGCGCCAACACCGCCACGCGCCGCCTGATCCGCGCCGGCTGGCGCGAATTGGCGGAGCGTAGCAACGCGAAGGGCCCGCCCGATGCCGCAGGCTGGGTCGCGCGGATGCTCGACCGGATCGGGCTGCTCGCGCCGCGGCTCGCGCTGCAGGACAAGGATCCTGGCAAACCGCTGCTCGATGCGTTGAGCGATCTGCGCGTTGGCGTCGCGATCGGCGAATTGCGGCAATTGCGGCTCGACGGCACGCTCGACGACGCTGCGAGCATAACCCCCGTGCTGCAGGGCGTCGGCACGCATTACCGCGCGCTGCGGCCCGATCGCCCCGCCCCGCCCGAACCCGAGCTGCTTGCCGATCTCGACAGCGCGATCGGCGATCTGGCGGCCAACCCCGAACCCGCCCGCGCGCGTGCCGGCGTGCTGGCTTTGACGTCGTTGCGCCGCAACCTGTTCCCCGGCGCGCCGGCGTATGGAATTGCGGCATGATCGGCGAAGTCTCGATCGGCGGGGTGTTCGTGCCGACGATCCTGCTGCTGGCGATCGCCGCGCTGGTGCTGACCGCCGTCGTCACGCGGCTGCTCTCGGCGTTCGGCGCGTATCGCTTCGTTGCCTACCGACCCTTGGTCGACCTCGCGCTCTTCTTCCTCATCCTCGGACTCTTGTCCTTGCTGACCGGACCCTCGTTATGAAATCGCTGCTCGCCCCGCTTGGCCGTTCCGCCGTGACGATCGTGATCGTGCTGCTCGCGATCCTCGTCGCTTTGTGGCTGTGGCGCCGCTACGAGACCGATCCGTGGACGCGCGACGGGCATATCCGTGCCGATGTCGTCCGCATCACCCCCGATGTCGGCGGGTTGATCACGCAAGTCGCGGTGCATGACAATCAACGCGTGAAGGCGGGCGACGTGCTGTTCGTCGTCGATCGCCCGCGCTTCGCGTTGACGCTCGCTCAGTCCGACGCGGCGATCCAGAGCGCGCGCGCGACGCTGCTGCAGGCGCGGCGCGAGGCGCAGCGCGACCTCGCGCTCGGCGATCTCGTCGCCAAGGAAACGCACGAGCAGAATGTCGCGCGCGTTGCGACCGCCAGCGCGGCGCTCGCGCAGGCACAGAGCGCGCGCTCCACCGCCGCGCTCAACCTGGCGCGGACCACGGTGCGCGCGAGCGTCAACGGCACGGTGACCAATCTCGATTTGCACCCGGGCGACTTTATCGCAGCGGGGGCGCAAGCGATGGCGCTGCTCGATTCGGATTCGATTCGCGTCGAGGGCTATTTCGAGGAAACAAAGCTCGGCAGCATTCATATCGGCGACCCCGTCACCGTCCATCTGATGGGCGAGCCGCGCGCGCTGAAGGGCCGCGTCGACAGCATCGCAGCGGGCATCAGCGACAACGAGCGCAGCATCAGCGCGAACCAGCTGCCGACGGTCAACCCGACCTTCACCTGGGTCCGCCTCGCACAGCGTATCCCGGTGCGCGTCAAGCTGACTGCGGTGCCGCAGGGGGTCTCGCTGATCGTCGGGCGCAGCGCGACGGTAACGGTCGTCCCGCAAGCCCCACAGGTGCACGCATGAGGCGCGGTGTCCTGCCGGGAGCTGCCGCGCTTCTGCTGGCGGGCTGCACCACTGCCGGACCGAACTACACGCTGCCCGATCCAGCCGTGGTCAACCGCCCGAGCGCGCAAGGCGCGTTCGACAGCGGCAAGGAGAAGCGCTTTGCCGATGTCCCGCTGCCCGATCATTGGTGGCAGCTCTATGGCGACACGCGGCTCGACGGGTTCGTCGCGGAAGGGCTTGCCGCCAATGCCGACCTGCGCGTTGCCGACGCCAATCTGCGACGCGCCGATGCGGTCGTGGCGGAGGTCGCTGCTGGACGGACGCTGTCGACCGCGCTTGGCGGCGGCGCGTCGCTGTCGCGGCCCGCTGGCACCGGCGGATCGCTGCCGGGTACGGTGGGCTACGATGTCGGGCTGTCGCTCGCCTACCCGCTCGATCTGGCGGGCCGGATCCGGCGTGCAATCGAGGCGGCGCAGGGCGATGCCGAGGCCGTCGCTGCGGCGCGTGACAATGTCCGCGTGACCGTCGCCGCCGAGATCGCGCGCAGCTATGCGGCCGCCTGCACCGCCAACATGGTGCTCGCCGCCAACAACCGCGTGCTCGCGCTCCAGCGCCAGACACTCGGCGTGACGCAGCGGCTGCAACGCGGCGGTCGCGGCACCGCGTTCGACGTCACGCGCGCGCAAAGCGCAGTCGATCAGAGCGCCGCGCTCGTCCCCTCGACGATCGCGACACGCACCGCCGCGCTCTACCGGCTGGCCACGCTGATGGGCCGCGCGCCTGCGGACTACCCCAAGGACGTGGCAAGCTGCGCGACCGCGCCGACGATGCGCAAGCCGCTACCGATTGGTGACGGCGCAGGGCTGATCGCGCGGCGGCCCGATATCCGCGCCGCCGAGCGCTCGCTCGCCGCCGCGACCGCGCGGATCGGGGTCGCCACGGCGAACCTGTATCCCCAGGTCAGCCTCGGCGGATCGGTCGGGCTGACCGGGCCGCTCTCGGCGTTCGGGTCGGGCGATGCCTTCCATGTCGGGCTGGGACCGCTGATCAGCTGGAGCTTCCCCAACCGCCCGATCGTCCGCGCACAGATCGCGCAGGCGGGCGCGGCCGCCGACGCTGCGCTCGCGCAGTTCGATTCGACGACGCTCGAGGCGCTGCGCCAGACCGAGACCGCGCTCTCGGCCTATGCGCGCGAGGCCGATCGCAACGCGGCACTCGCTCGCGCGCAGGCGAGTGCCGCGCGCGCGGCGAACCAGGCGGGCACGCTCTATCGCTTCGGGCGGACCGATTTCCTCGCTCTGCTGAGCGCACAGGCCGCGCTCACCACGGCGCAAGCGAACCTTGCCGCCTCCAACGCGTTGTTGGTCGATCGGCAAGTCGATGTGTTCAAGGCCCTTGGCGGGGGCTGGCAGTTCTGACGCGCCCCAAGGATCAGTGATGAAACAGGTTTCCCTCCCCGATGGCACAAGCGTGCCGGCGCTTGGCCAGGGCACGTGGATGATGGGCGAGGATCGCTCGAACCGCAGCGCCGAGATCGCGGCTTTGCGTGAAGGCATCACGCTCGGCATGACGCTGATCGACACCGCCGAAATGTACGGCGACGGCGAATCGGAAGCCTTGGTCGGCGAAGCGATCGCTGGGCTTCGCGATCAGGTGTTTCTGGTCAGCAAGGCCTATCCGCAGAATGCCGGCCGCGCGCGCCTTCGCGCGGCGTGCGAAGCCAGCCTCAAGCGGCTCGGAACCGACCGGCTCGATCTCTATCTGCTCCACTGGCGCGGCTCTGTGCCGCTGGCCGAGACGGTCGAGGCGATGGAGGCGCTCCGCGATGCCGGCATGATCGTGCGCTGGGGCGTCAGCAACCTCGACACCGACGATATGGAGGAGCTGCTCGAAGCCGGTGGCGAAGGCTGCGCGACCGATCAGATCCTTTACAATCTCACGCGACGCGGGCCCGAGCATGACCTGCTGCCATGGCTCGCGGCACGGCACATGCCGATCATGGCGTACAGCCCGGTCGAACAAGGACGCCTGCTCGGCCACGGCGCGCTGGCGACGATCGCTGCCGCGCGCGACGCGACTCCGGCACAGCTCGCGCTGGCCTGGACGATGCGGCGCGACGCCGTGATCGCGATCCCCAAGGCCGGCAGCGTCGCGCACGTCCGCGACAATCGTGCCGCGCTCGATCTCGAACTCGACGCGGAAACGCTGGCAGCGCTGGACGCAGCGTTCCCGCCGCCACGCGCGCGCACGCCGCTCGCGATGCTCTAAGCGGCTTGCCCGATCGCGGCGAGCAGCGTCTGTTCGGACACGATCCGGATCGGCTTGCCCGCGCGGCGCAGCGCTTCGGCCTTGCCATATGCCGGGCTCATCAACGTCGCGCGCGTAAAGCGATCGCCTCCGGCGACGATGAGGACATTCGTGCTCGTACCGACCGAGGTCATCACCTTGGCGCCGAGCGCCGCGAGCTGATGCGCCAATGGCCCATCGCGCGGCTCGCCGACGATCGCGACGCGCTCGCCGAGCAGCGGCCCTGCCTCGGCCGGGGTCGGCGCTGGCCCCGGCTTGCGCGGCGGTGCCAGCCATTTCTCGAGCGAGATCCCAGTCTGCTCGATCGCCTTGACGATCACCCAGCCCGCCGCGCGCGCATCGCTCAGCGCGTCGTGATGGCGATGCGCGATTCCGAGATAGCGCGCGAGGCCCCCAAGCTTGTGGTTTTCGAGATCGGGCCAGGCGCGCTGGGCGACGCGGACGCTGTCGAGCCACGTCGTCTCGATCATCGGCCGATCGTGCTGCCGGCAGGCCGCCGCGAGCGCGCTCTTGTCGAAGAACGAATGCGCCACCGTGGTGCGCCCGGCGAGATGCCGTTCGACCACCGCGTGCACGTCGCCGAAGCGCGGCTGCCCGACGACATGGTGCGCGGCGATCCCATGGATCCGCGTATTGAAGATGTTGAACTCGTCGCACGGATCGAGCAGCGTTTCGTATTCGAAGACTTCGCGGCCTCCGCGAAACCCGACAATGCCGATCTGGCAGATGCTGCTCGCGCGCGAACAGGCGGTCTCGACGTCGATCACGACGAAATCGGGCGGCGGGGATTGGAACTCGGCAGACGACACGGCGTCCGGCATAGCAGTTTTCAGGCGGGCATTGTCCACAGGCTTAGCGATTTGCGGCCGCGATCAGCGCCCTGCCCGTGTCGGAGAGGCTGCGAAAGGTGATCGACCAGCGCGGTGCATCCATTTCGGCGATGCTATGCTCCCACGCGTGGCGTGCGACGCCGCTCAAATGATAGGCGCCGCGCGGAGTCAGCAGCGCGGTGGCCCGCTCGAAGCGGTCGCCGATCCGACGGCGGAAGCGCAGCGTCGCGGGGGCGCCGAGCGAGATGCCGACGACATGCTCGAAGTGCGGCCGGTCGCGGTGCCAGCCGATCCCGGCACCGATATCGTAGCGAATCACCAGCGCTTGGACGAGCGTGCCAGCGGCCAATCCCGCCATCCCCTCGGCACGGCGACGAAGCGGATCGAGCCACGCCGGAATTGGCGAAGCCTCGGCCATCCCGCCGGTGTCGAAATCGTAGTGCCAGCCAAAACTATGCGTCAGCCGCTTGCCGAGCCAGCCCTGGAAACGGAACGGCTCTAGCGCGCAGGCGTCAATTGCAACGATCAGCGCGCCCGCTTCGTCCGCGGACACGAAATCCTCGACCGCGGTCAGGCCGGGCAGGATCGGGGTATCGAACAGATCACGCATCATCGATCCAAAGACAAAAGGCCGCCCCTTGCGGGACGGCCTTTCCATTGTCGGCCTCAGGCCGGCAACTCTTCAGGCGAGACCGCCCTCCACGAGGGAAACCGAGCTTAAACCCTGTGCCGACTGCGGCGTGAGACAATGAGACATTCGACCACCTCCTTTCCATTGTTGAACGATGACAGGAAGATGGTGACGCCTCCGGGGATTGCAAGATCCCCGAATGTCCGTTCGATCAGAAGCTGAAGCGCCCGCCAAGCGACAGCACGACGGCATGCGCGTTCTGCAGCAGGCCCTTGGTCAGGATGACCGTTTGCGCGGCGGTGCCGGCATAGGCTGCGGTCGCACGGTCGATCGTCGTGTCCTTGAAATCGACATAGCTTGCCGCGGCATCGATCGTCATGTGGTTGCTCATGCGATAGCTGCCGCCCGCCGAATAGGTCCAACGATTCGAATCGGGCACGCGCGCGTCACGCAGGCCATCCTGTGTCGGGGTCACCGCGCGCTGCACGCCGGCACGCACCGTCGCCTTCGGGCTGACGGCGTAATCGAAACCGCCGGCGAGGCTCCAGCTGTCGCGGTAGTTCTCGGGCAGTGCGACGTTGAGCGGCGCGCCGAGGCGGATCGCGTCGAACTTGCTCCAGTTATACGCGACGACCTGTGCGTTGAGCGTCAGCGCTTCGGTTGCGCGCAGCCGGCCACCGACGATCACCTGCCCCGGCGTGTTGAACTGTGCCTGGACACCCGAGAGCGAACGGTTCTGCGCCGCGAGCGGACCGACCAGCCCGGCAACGGTGAGATCGCCCTTGAGCGTGTGCTTGATGCTCGACTTATAGCTGATGCCGACCGAAACCAGCTTGTTGTGGAGCTGGACGCCTGCGGTCCAGCCGAAGTCCCAGCCGTTGCCGCGCAGCGTCTGGTTGCCGTCGGGCAGTGCCGCCGAGACGTTGGGCAGCGCGTTGCTAAGGTACGCGTCGGTATATTCGACATTGAGCGCGCCGCCGACCCGCAGCCAGTCGGTCAGCACCACGCCGATCGAGGGCTGGATGTCGATCGTGCGCAGGCGCGTCTTGTCGGCGCTGTAGCGCGTCCAGCTATTGGCGTCGTAATCGGTGGTGAAGCTGAACGGCGACGTCACCGCGAGGCCGACCGCGATCCGGTCGTTGATCGGATACGCGACCGATCCGCTCGGCAGCACGCCGTTGTTGATCGGATTGCGCGAGCGGGTCTGTCCGCCGATCGGCGCGAAGGCCTGGCCGGGACGCGCGATCAGCGTGCCGTTGTCGACGACGTCACCCTTGGGCAGGATTGCAGTCGCGCTGACCTGGACTTCGGTGTCGGTGATCCCGGCGATCGCGGCAGGGTTCCACCACAGCGACGACGGTCCCGTGTCGGCGACTTCACCCGAGAACGAACGCCCCGCGCCGACCGTGGTCTGTGACTGGAGATAGAAAGCATCGGCGTGCGCAACGCCGGCGAAGCCGACGGTCGAGACGAGTGCAGACGCGGCCAGCAACGGGGCCTTGCAACGGATAACCATGATATATTCCTGAACTGACTTTTCGAGGGGGAAGAAAGAAAGTGGGCTCAGCGCACGCGCGTCCACGTCTGCGTCTTGCAGAGCGGGAAGAAGACGCAGCCGCGCAGCTTGAGCCGGTCGCTGCCAACGGGGGTGATACGACCGCTATAGGTGTGGCCGTCCTCGGCATTGTAGACTTGGCCGTTGGCCCATACGCCGTCCTTGTCGGGTGCAAAGCCGCTCAGCATCAGCATTCCCTGGACAGGACGCGTGCGCAGCTTTTCATCCGAATTCTTGGCGTCTTTGAGCGAAGGATTGGCGCGCATCGCATCCGACGTGACCACTTTACCGCAGATCGAGGCGCCGCAGCGGCTGATCTCGACAATGGCATTGAGCGTCTCGGTCTTCCAGCGGCCGATCACGGTGTCGGCGGTGGCGGGGGCGCCGGCGAGCAGGGCGCCAATGAGCAGCAGGGACATGTACGTTCCTCTCCAAGCACCACCATCTCGGTGGTGCAATCGTGGTTGCCGTGCTTGAGCGATCCCCGCACGGTCGGTTCTTGGTGTCGCTCCGTTTCGGCCCTAATGGCGAGCCCGTTGACGTATGCGGCAGATGGCTCGCAGTAGATTCGTATGCCGACAAGTCAAGCACTTGTCGGTACCGCTCGGGCACACCAACCCGGCAACACCGCAAGATCGCGCTTCCCCAACGCGATGAAATCCGCAACACACAGGCCAAGACGTTGATCGCCACGCATTCGACAAAGGAGCGTGTCCGTTGCTCGCCGGTGGTCCGGCAAGGGTCGGCGTCGTTGGATCGAGGGCGTGAATGAAAGAGCCGATGCAGGATCTGACGGGGATCAACGAGGTCGCGCGCATGCTCGACATCACGCCCCGGACGTTGCGTTTCTATGAGGATAAGGGGCTGATCACTCCCTGCCGGGTCGGCGCGATCCGCGTCTATACGCGGCGCGAGATCGCGCGGATGCGGTTGATCCTGCGCGGCAAGCGGCTCGGCTTCACGCTACGCGATATCGTCGAATTTCTCGATCTCTACGATACCGATCCGCAGCATGTCGAACAGATGCGCGCGCTCGCGCAGCGATGCCGCCAGCGGATCGACCGGCTCGCCGCGCAGCAGGAGGCGATCTCCGAGACGCTCGTCGAGCTCGAGAAGATCGAGCGCGAAGCCTTGGCACGCGTGCCCAAACCCCGCCGCTCGCGTGTCGTCCTGTCGTCGGACGCTGCGCCGCGCGAGGCCTAGCCGTCCGATCACGTGTCGTCGTGCTCGCGCGCAAGGATCAGCGCCAGCACGTCGGCGATGATCTGCTGCATCGCGTGCTGTGCCGCCAGGCCGTCCCGCGCCTCGATTGCACGCAGCACCGCGCCGTGCGCCGCGAGATCGGCGCTGCGGCCCTTGAAACGATTGGTGAAGCGAATCGACGAGCGCAGCGCGGTCGTCACGACGTCCTCGAACTGCGCGAAGAACGGGTTGCCGGCGGCGCGCAGGATCGCGACGTGGAACGCGATATCGGCGTCGAGCGAGTCATCCTCGCCCGCCTCAGCCGCGACCATCCGCGCATAACCCGCACGAATCGCGACGAGCCCGCCCGCGCCCGCATTGCGCGCGGCAAGCTCCGCTGCGGCGGGCTCGATCGCGATGCGGAGCTCGCTGAAATGCCGCAGCAGCCCGAGCGAGAATTTCCGCTCGAGCAACCAGCCGAGCACATCGGCATCGAACAGGTTCCACGACTCGGCCGGCTGGACGATCGTCCCCTGGCGCGGCCGGGCCGACAGCAGCCCCTTGGCGGTGAGCATCTTGACCGCCTCGCGTGTCACCGATCGGCTGACGCCGTGCTGGCTCGCGAGATCTGCTTCGGTCGGGAAACGCTTGTCCGTATACACCCCCGTCACGATCGCCCGCCCCAACGCATCGAGCATCCCGTGCGTAAGATTGCGTCCGAGCGAGCTGCGGACGTCGTGCGGCTCGGGTCCCTCGCCGCTGGTCACAACGACGCGCGGGCAGCGCGCCAGGCTGCGATCAGGCCATCAGCCTTGGCGCCGACGCGCGCGGCATCGTCGCCGGGGCGGTAGAGCGCGCCCCCGACGCCGATCCCCTCGGCGCCCGCGGCAAGCCATTCCCCGAAATTGTCGGCCCCCGTGCCGCCGACGCCCCACACCGCGACATGCCGCGGCAGGACTTCGCGGATCGCCTTGAGGTAGTTAGGGCCAAGCGCGACCGCCGGGAACAGCTTGATCCGCCGCGCACCCGCATCGATCGCGCGGAACGCCTCGCTCGGCGTGACGAAGCCCGGCATCGGCTCGAGCCCGAGCTCGACCGCGCGCGCGATCAACGCGGGGGCGGTGTTGGGCGTGACCATCACGGTCGCCCCGGTCGCTGCCAGCGCCTCGACCCCGGCAAGATCGAGCACCGTGCCCGCGCCGATCGCCGCAGTGTCGCCGAACGCCTGCTGGATCGCGGCGATGCTGGTGAACGGATCGGGCGAGTTGAGCGGCACCTCGATAATGCGCACGCCGGCCTTCACGAGCGCCTCGGCGACGGGGAGCGCCTCATCGGGCCGTATCCCGCGCAGGATCGCCACGACGGGCGGGGCACCAGCGGCCAGCAAATCGTCGATCGTCATCGGTCAGTCTCCAACAAGGCAAGCCCGGCGAGCGCACAGGCATCGCCATCGAGCAATTTCGTATCGATCCCGCGCGCGACGAGCGCGCGGGCATAGCGGGCACAGAGCGCGGGATCGCCGATCAGGCCGATCGTCTCGCCCGCGGCGGGGGCGACCTCGGCGATCTCGCGACCGATCAGCAGGCCCGACAGATAGCCGGCGGCCCAATCGGGCGAACGCCCGTCGATGAGCTGCGCGCTGCGCGCCTCGAACAAAGCGCCGAGCACCATGTCTCTGTCGTTCGCCCGCGCGAGACCGTGGGCGAAGCCTGCCTGCTCGGCGGCAGGGTCGGCGTCGTCCTGGCTGGCCGCGCGCAGCAGCGTCGAGCGATCGCGCAGCAGCGCGAACAGCTCGCCGGTGAAGAAGGTCTGGAAGCCGGTGATCCGCCCATCCTCGATCGTCGCCCATTTGCTGTGCGTGCCCGGCAGAGCAAGGCGATGGCGTCCCACGCGCAGCGCAGGATCGCGCGCGATCGCCCCGAAGAGTTGCGTTTCCTCGCCGCGCATCACATCGGGGCCGCCCGACGGCGCGGTGCAAGCGAGCCCGGCCATGATCGTGACCTGCACCCCGTCGAGCGCAACCTGCCCGGCCCCGGCGAGCCAGCCCGCGACATCGGCAGGACACCCCGCATAGGGCACTTCGATCCAGCCGTTGCGCGACCCGACCATGCCGCACAGCGCGATCGACTCGGCAGCGCCGTCGGCGCGCCACGGTGCAATCGCGTCGCGCAGCGCCGCCTTGGGCGTGCCGTCGAGCGCGCCGATACCAGCGCCCTCGGCGCGCGCGACGACCGCGCCGTGTTCGATGCGAAACAGCCGCAACCGGCTGGTGCCCCAATCGCCGACGATGCGGTAGCTCATCGCACGATCCTGACGGCAGGAAGCGGTAGTCCGGGGGCAGGCGCATCGAACGCGAACAGCCCGCCGGCAAGCGGTTGCGCGGCGAGGTCGGCGTCGGACAGTCCGGCGCGCGCGGTGGTGACATAGCCGGTCCGCAGATCGGGCCCGCCGAATGCCACCTTGGTGACGTTGGCGCACGGCATGGCGACGCGCATCAACACGCTGCCGTCGGGCGCATAGCGCCGCGCTTCCCAGCCACCCCACAGACCGACCCAGACACACCCTTCTGCATCGACCGTTACGCCATCGGGATTGCCATCCTCCGGCGCGATCGTCGCGAACAGCGTGCCGTCGCGCAATTGCGCATCGGTCGCGATGTCGAAGCGGTGGATCGTGCCAGCGAGCGTATCGACATGATAGAGGAAGCGCCCGTCGGGGCTGATCGCGGGGCCGTTGGTGATCGTGCATTCGCCGCCCACCACGATGATGCTGTCACCGTCGTAGGTGTGGACCGCGCCGCTCGGCCGCGACTCTTCGTCGTCCATCGTGCCGAACCAGAGCCGGCCCTGCGGGTCGACCGTGGCATCGTTGGTCCGGTTATGATCGGGCATCGGCACCGTCGCGATCGGCGCCCCGAGCGCCGCGCCGTCGAACAGCTGGAGCGCACCGCGATTACCGACCAACAGCGCGCCATCCGCGGTTGGAACGATGAAGCTCGGGGCTCCGCCGACGGCAAAACTCTCGCGCCTGTCGGTACCCGGATCATAGCGATGGATCGCGCCGGACTTGATATCGACGAACCACAGCACGCCATCGACCCAGGCAGGCCCCTCGCCGAGCGTTGCGGCGACCGGCCAAACCAAACGACTTTGTGACACAGCGCTCTCCGATCCTGACCTCGCGGCCGATAATGTGTGATCGATCATATAATTAAGCCGCGGGGATCGGGCAATCGCCGAACCGTCGCGGCAAATCGGGTCACGGGCCGCCGCCAGGCTATGCCGCATGCATCCCAATTCTCCGACTTTTTGCGTTATCCCCGCTAGCCTTGCGGTCGATAATCGGGCACCTGCGCCGCATGACCGGCTTACCCCAAGTTCGAACGCCGACAATCAGCCTCATCATCCCGGCGTATAACGAGGAGGACTATCTCCCGGCCTGCTTGGATGCGGTCATGCGCAACGTCGCGGGCAAGGCGTTCGAGATCATCGTCGTCGACAATAACAGCACCGATGGCACCAAGGCGGTGGTCGAGCGCTACCCTTCGGTTAAATATGTGTTCGAGCCGAACAAGGGCATCACGCGCGCACGGCAGCGCGGCTTGATCGCGTCCAGCGGCGATATTCTGGCATATGTCGACGCCGATACGCATCCGCCCGCCGGCTGGATCGAGCAGATCTGGGAGCAGTTCGCCGCGAACCGCGATCTTGCCTGCCTGTCGGGCCCCTACAGCTTCTACGACCTGAGCGGCTTGCGCAATCGCGTGTCGACCGCGTGGTTCGTCGCGGCACGATCGATCTACGGGATCACCGGCTATCTGATGGTCGGCGGCAATTTCGCGATTCCGCGCCATGTTCTCGAGAAAATGGGCGGCTTCGACAGCTCGATCGAATTCTACGGGGAGGACGTCGACATCGCCAAGCGCGCCAAGCAACAGGGAAAGGTCCTGTTCTCACCGCGCTTCGTCATGCCGACATCGGGCCGTCGCATGCAGAAACAGGGCTTCGCGAAGATCGCGGGGATCTACCTCGCCAATTATGCGTCGATCATGCTGCGCGGCAAACCCGCGACCAAAGGGTATGAGGACATCCGCTAGCCTCCAGCGGACGACATCGTGCGGGCCGGGAACGCTATGCCGCGCTGTACAGCCCGACCCACGTGCGGCCCGATTTCGAGCCCGCTTCGTATTTTTCGACATCTACCTCCGCCACCATCGGCTATGGGGATGTCGTGCTTGTTCGGTAGCGGGCGATCGTCGGCGCGATCGAGGTCGCCAACGGCGTCATCCTGCCGGGCTGGTCGACGGGCTTCTGCGTCGCGGTGGTCGGCCGAATCCGGTTTGTCGAAGGGGAGATAGGGACATTACGGTGACCGCCACGGACCCGCTGGCCGATGCCTTCGCCCTGTTCGTCAACAGCACGACCGATCGCGCGCAGTTCCTGCTCGATCCCGCGGGCCTGGTGATGAGCTGGAATCGCGGTGCCGAAATCCTGACCGACTGGAGTGCAGAGGCGATCATCGGACAGTCCTTCATGCTGTTCTACCCCCCCGCCGACGCCGAACGCGGCGACCCCGCCGCCGATCTGGCGCAAGCGCAGAAAGACGTCACGACGCGCAAGGAAGCCTGGCGGATTCGCCGCGACGGTTCCGAATTCCTGGCGGATTCAACGCTCGTCGCGTTGCGCAATCCGGCAGGCGCGCTGCTTGGCTATGGGCAAAGCGTGTACGATATCACCGCGCGTCGCGCCGCCGAGGCAGCGCTTGCCGATAGCGAGCAGCACGTCCGCTCGATCCTCGAAACCGTGCCCGATGCGATGATCGTGATCGACGAACGCGGCCGCATCCTGTCGTTCAGCGCGGCGGCCGAGCGGCTGTTCGGCTATGGCGAGGCCGAATTGGTCGGCCGCAACGTCAGCATGCTGATGCCGAGCCCCGACCGCGACCGCCATGACAGCTATCTCAGCCATTATCTGACGACGGGCGAACGCCGCATCATCGGCATCGGCCGAGTCGTGGTGGGGATGCGTCGCGATGGCACTCCCTTCCCGATGGAGCTTTCGGTCGGCGAGGCGAGCAGTACCGGGCGGCGCATCTTCACCGGCTTCATCCGCGACCTGACCGAACAGCAACGCAGCGAATTGCGGCTGAAGGAGCTGCAATCCGAGCTGATCCACGTCTCTCGCCTCAGCGCGATGGGGACGATGGCGTCGACGCTGGCGCACGAACTCAACCAGCCGCTGACCGCAATCGCCAATTACATGGAGGCGAGCCGCGATCTGCTCGACGCGCCCGATGCCGATACGCTCGGCTATCTGCGCGAAGCGGTCGATCAATCGGCCAAGGAAACGCTCCGCGCCGGCGACATCGTGCGCGCCTTGCGCGACTTCGTATCGCACGGCGAAGTCGATCGCCGCGTCGTTCCGCTGCGCCCGCTGATCGAGGAAGCCAGCGCGCTGGCACTCATCGGCGCGCGCGAGCGCGGTGTGCGATCTTTCTTCGCGTTCGAGAGCGATGCCGCGCACGCCCTCGTCGATCGCGTGCAGATCCAGCAAGTCGTGGTCAATCTGGTGCGCAATGCGGTCGAGGCGGTAGAGATGTCGCTGACGCGCGACGTGACGATCAGCGTGCGCGCCGCGGCGGGCGACATGATCGAGATCATCGTCGCCGACACGGGCCCCGGGATCGATCCCGCGGTCGCGCCACGCCTGTTCCAGGCGTTCGCCACCAGCAAGAAAAGCGGCATGGGGCTTGGTCTGTCGATCTGCAGGACGATCGTCGAAACGCACGAAGGCCGGATCTGGGCGGTACCACGGCCAAACGGCGGAACCGCGTTTCATTTTACAGTCCGCGGCGCTCCTGACGCCACCGACACCCGGACCATTACGTAGCGACGCGTCGTCGCGCTCGCGGCAGGAACGGCGTTCCTATTCCCCGGGTACCTATGTCAGACCTTGCCGCCGCCAAACCGCCCCGCCGCACCCGTATCGTGCTGATCGACGCCGATGAGAGCGTTCGCCGCCAGTTGCAGTTGGCGTTGCAATGGCATGGCTACGAGGTGCGCTCGTTCGGCACTGCTGCGCCGGTGCTGCAGGGTGGCTATGCCGATGCGACCGACATCCTGATCACCGATTATGCCCCGCCCGGCAGCAACGGGATCGCGATCTTGCGCATCCTGCAAAGCCGCGGGTGGGACGGGCGTGCGGTGCTGATCACCAGCAATCCGTCGCACGAGCAGGAACACTGCGCCCGCGCTTCGGGTTTTGCCGCAGTGCTCGAAAAGCCGGTCCACCAGGCCGACCTGATCGCCGCGATCACATTCAGCTGACCGCGCGATCCCCCGTCTCGGGAACCCGCACCATCGCGAGCGCCGCCAGCGCCATCACGATCGCGGCGAACGCCATCGTCCAGATCGGCTCGGTCGGGAAGAACGCCTTGAGGACCGACCCCATCACCGTCGCGACGAGCAATTGCGGCACGACGATGAAGACGTTGAACAGCCCCATATAGATGCCGAGCTTTGCTTGCGGCAGGCTCGAGGCGAGGATTGCATAGGGCATTGCCAGGATCGACGCCCAGGCGATGCCGACGCCGATCTCGCTCAGGATCAGCCAGTTGGGATCGCGGATCACGAAGAAGCTGGCATAGGCAGCGGCCCCGCACAGCAGGCAGGCGATATGCGTCCTGACCTTGCCGATCCGTGCCGCAAGCCGGGGCAGGACGAGCAGAGCAGCCAGCGCGGCCACGCCGTTATAGACCGCGAACAGCACGCCGACCCAGTCGCCACCGGCATTGTAGGCGGCACTCTTCGGATCGCTCGCGCCGAACATGTACTGCGCGACGACGGGGGTGGTGAAGATCCACATGATGAACAGCGCCGACCAGCTGAAGAACTGCACCAGCGCCAGCCGCTTCATCACGAGCGGCATGCCCGCGAAATCGCCGACGATCATGCTGAGCGCATTGTCGGTCTTCCCGCCGCGTGCGAGGCGGATCGCGACGATGCTCGCGACGCCGTAGGCGATCAATAGCGCACCGAGCAGATACACTTCCTTCTGCAACGCGAGCAGCGGCACCGCCGCGACGATCACCGCGCCGCCGACGATCCACGCGAGGCTGCGCCCCAGCCCGCGTGCGGCAAGCGCGCGCATCGGTTCGCCCACGCCTTCGACGGGATCGCGCTCGCCGAATGCGGCCATTTGCGCCGGGCTGTATTCCTTGACGTTGCCGACGGTCCACAGCACCGCGAGCAGCAGCGCCGCGCCCCCGAACCAGAAGCTGTAGCGCACCGTGTCGGGCACCCCGCCGAGTGCTGTTCCCGAGACGCCGAGATGCGCCAGCACGAACGGGAAGATCGACCCGACCACTGCGCCCGCACCGATGAAGGCGGTTTGCAGCGCATAGCCCGCTGTGTGCTGATCCTTGCGCAGCATATCGCCGACGAACGCGCGGAACGGCTCCATCGAAACGTTGATCGAGGCATCGAGCACCCACAGCGTCACCGCCGCGAACCACAGGATCCTGGCCTCGGGCATGACAAACAAAGCGAGCGCCGCGAGCACCGCGCCCGCGAGGAAATACGGCCGCCGCCGGCCGAGCCGGTTCCACGTCCGGTCGCTGTAATGGCCGATGATCGGCTGGATCAGCAGCCCGGTCAGCGGCGCGGCGACCCACAGATACGACAGATCGTCGAGCGAGCCGCCGAGCGTCTGGAAGATCCGGCTCATATTGGCGTTTTGCAGCGCGAAGCCGATCTGGATGCCGAAAAAGCCGAAGCTGATATTCCACAGGCCGCCAAAGCCCTGCACCGGTTTTTCGTTCAACTCTGGCCTCCCCTGCCCGGCGCCTGACGATCGGCAGGGCGTGTTTGTCGGCGAGCGTGGCGACAAGCCGAGGGCCGCACAAGCCTGCATACGAATGCGCAGCGCCGCACAAACCCTTGCCGAGCGCCCCACGCGCGTTCCATGACGCCAGCCATGGACACTGTGCACCTCCATCATCAGGGCAACGAGCGCCGCCCGTTGCTCGTGATCGACGATTTCTGGCCCGACCCCGAGATGCTGCGCGAGGATGCCGCGGCGTTGCGCCTGGGCGAGATCGGCCCGCATTACCCCGGCGTCCGCGCCGAAGTCCCGGCGCGCCTCGCCGAGACGATGCGTCGCAAGATCGCGCCGTTGCTCGCCACGCATTTCGGGTTCGATCCGGCGCCCGGCGTATCGGAAGCCTATTACTCGCTCGTCACGACGCCGCCCGCAGCGCTCGCGCCGATCCAGCGACTGCCGCATTTCGATGGCGTCGAGCCGCGCCGGATCGCGTTGCTGCTGTTCCTCGGCCATGGCGCGCAGGGCGGCACCGCCTTCTACCGCCAGCGCGAGACGGGCTTCGAAAGCGTCGATGCCGACCGGCTCGATCGTTTCAAGGCGACGCTGGAGGAGGGCGTGCGCACCCACGGCATGCCAGACCCCGCCTATATCGCCGGCGATACGCCGCTCTACGAACGGATCGCGCTACAGCCCGGCGCGTTCAACCGCGCGCTCGTCTATCCCGGCAACACGCTCCACTGCGCGCATCTCCCGCCCGAGGTCGTGCTCAGTGCCGATCCGCTTGCGGGGCGCCTGACGCTCAACCTGTTCCTGTTCGACGACTGAGACCGCGCCGGCGCTAGCCGCCGCTGCTCGCGCGGACGACGAGCCGCGTCGGGAGCGGTGCCGCCTCGCACATCCCGCCGCGCAACTGGCCGAGCAGCGTCTCGACCAACACCTCTCCAGCGCGCCGCGTGTCCTGCACCACGCTCGACAGCGGCGGACTGGTCAGCGAGGCCGAGGGGATATCGTCGAACCCGACGATCGCGACGTCGTCGGGCACGCGCCGCCCCGCCGCCGCCAAGCCGCGCATCGCGCCGATCGCGATGCTGTCGCTGGCGGCAAAGATCGCGTCGTACGCCACCCCGCGGCTGGCGAGCGTCTCGACCGCCGCCTGCCCCGGTTCCTCCGCCGTCGTCGCATCGACGCGCAACATCGGATCGGCGGTCAGCCCGGCGCTCGCCAGCGCATCGAGATAACCGCGATAGCGTTCGAGCAGCTCGGGATACCGGCTGTCGGCCGAGCCGAGGAACGCAATCCGCCGCCGTCCCTGCGCGATCAGATGCGCCGTCGCCAACGCCCCGCCGCCGCGATTGTCCGATCCGACGGTGATCCCGGCGGGCCCCGTCCCGACCGCGCCCCAGCGCACGACATGCGTCCCCTGCTCGACGAGATGGTCGAGTCGCACGCGGTACGCTTCGTAATCGCCGTAGCCGAGCAGGATGATCCCATCGGCCTTGTGGCTGTCCTGATAATCGACGTGCCAGTCGCCCGACAGCTGCTGGAACGATATCAGCAGGTCGTACCCGGCCTTCGCACAAGCGCGCGTGATCGATCCGAGCATCGAGAGGAAGAACGGGTTGATCGCGGCATCGTCATCCGCCGCCTCTTCGAAAAACAGCAATGCCAGCGTGTTGGACGATTGGCTGCGCAAGCTCGAGGCGTTCTTGTCGACCGCATAATGCAGACTGCGTGCGATCGCCTCGATCCGCGCGCGCGTCTGTGGATTGACCGATTTCACGCCCCGCAAGGCGCGCGAGACGGTCGGCTGCGAGACGCCCGCCAGCTGCGCGATATCGAGGGAGGTCGGTCGTCTGGCCATTGGGAAAAGCAGGTCCTGCGCTACACGGCACACGCGATACTGCGCCAAACGATCGGCTGACGACAGCCCATTCGTGAATACGTATGCCCGATCCTTTCGAAATGTGTCTGCCCGAAATATAGCCGTGCCGGGCCAATCGACGCTGTTTCACGACGTCGAGGAAACTGAAGCGAGGATGTGCGGGCCGGGCCCGCCTGATGGGGAACACCACATGACTGATTTCGAGCCGAGCCGCGCTGACCGCGCGTGCGCGCCGCTGCGCCGCATTTCCATGTCGGCACGCCTTGGGCTGTACACCAGCACCGCCGCGATCACCGCTGCCCTGCTGCTGCCAAGCACCGCCTACGCGCAAGATGCAGCGACGACCGCGAACGCGAACCCGACCGCCAAGGCGCAAGTCGAAGCAACGCCGACCCAAGCCGATCCGACGCCGCAGCCGACGACGCCGGCGCCCGTGACCGCCGCCGACGTTGCGCCGACCACCGACACCACTCCCGACGGCGACATCGTCGTCACCGGCATCCGCGCGGGCCTCGACTCCTCGGCCAAGATCAAGCGCCAGTCGGTGCTGATCGTCGACTCGGTCTCGGCCGAAGACGTCGGCAAGCTGCCCGACGTGTCGATCGCCGACTCGCTCGCTCGCCTTCCCGGCGTCACCGCGCAGCGTCTCGAGGGCCGCGACCAGCGCCTGTCGATCCGCGGTCTCGGCCCCGACTTTTCGACCACGCTGCTCAACGGTCGCGAGCAAGTCACCGTCGGTGACAATCGCGGTGTCGAATACGACCAATATCCGTCGGAATTCTTCAAGACGGTCAACGTCTACAAATCGGCCGACGCGTCGCTCGTCGCCGCCGGCATTTCGGGCACGGTCGATCTGCGCATGCTGCGCCCGCTCGATCAGGCCAAGCGCGTTCTCGCGGTCAGCGCTCGCGGCCAGATGAACGGCATCAAGAACCTCAACCCCGACAGCTCGCGCTACGGCTATCGCGCGTCGGCGACGTATGTCGACAAGTTCGCCAATGACACGCTCGGCATCGCGCTCGGCGCATCGGCGACGCTCACCCCGTCGCAGGACGAGCGCTATAATGCTTGGGGTTATGCCGGTGCCGGTACCGCGGCGAGCCCGTTCGTGCTCGGCGGCGCAAAGCCCTATGTCCAGTCGAACGAACTCAAGCGCTACGGCGGCGTCGCGACGATCGAATGGCGCCCGTCGGAGGTGTTCCACTCGACTTTCGACGCGCTCTATTCGCACTTCGAGGAAACGCAGCACCTGCGCGGGATCGAATTCCCGCTCGGCTTCTCGAGCCCGACGCAAAGCGGCGTGACCGTCGCCAACGGCTTCGCCACCGCGACGACCTTCTCGGGCGTCCATGCGATCCAGCGCAACGACTATAACCAGCGAAAGGCGGAGAACTTCTCGCTCGGCTGGAACAACGACCTCAAGCTCAGCGACAAGATCCATCTCAATGTGGACGCGAGCTGGAGCCATGCGACGCGCACCGACTTCCTGCTCGAGACCTATACCGGCGTCGGCTATGGCGGCGCGGGGCCGGACGACACCGTCCGGGTTTCGCAGCAGGGCAACGGCACCTACAAGATCGTGCCGACGCTCGACTATACCAACACCAGCGTGTTCAAGCTGACCGATCCGCAGGGCTGGGGCTATAACGGCACGCAGGCCGTCGTGCAGTCGGGCTTCCTCAACCGCCCGAGCTTCAAGGACGACCTCAAGTCGCTCCGCGCGAACCTCAACGGCGAATTCGACAACAGCATCATCAAGAGCTGGGAGGCCGGCGCCAACTACAGCCGTCGCGAGAAGACCAGCGCCTACCAGTCGTTCTTCCTGTGCCCCAAGGGTGCCGGCAGCAACTGCACCGTCGCGAGCGGCACGCCGACTTCGGCGCCGATCCCGACCCAGGCGGTGATCGGCAAGATCCCGCTCGACTATCTCGGCGTCCCCGCGGTGCTCGCGCTCGATCCGCTGTATCTGTACAACAACAGCTACAACACGTTCTTCGACAACCGCCCGTCGTCGCTCGTCCGCGACAACGTCGTGACCGAGAACGTCTATACCGGCTACGCCAAGATCAACATCGACGGCGATGTCGGCGGCAAGGCGCTCAAGGGCTCGATCGGCACGCAGGTCATCCACAGCGAGCAGCGCTCGACCGGCCAGATCGCAAGCGTCGTCAACGGCGTCGTGACGATCGCCCCTGCGTCGCAAAAGTACAGCTACACCAACGTCCTGCCCTCGGCGACCATGGCGGTCGAGCTGGTGCCGCTGGGCTATGTCAAGCTTGGTGCCTCGCAGACAATGGTGCGCCCGCGCCTCGACCAGGAGCGCGTGACGCAGGACGTGGCAATCAACATCGCCAATATCGTGCCGAACAACTTCAACCCCGGGCTCAACCCGGTATTCACCTCGTCGGGCGGCAATGTCGCGCTCCGGCCGTACAAGTCGACCAACATCGACATGTCGTTCGAGCAGTATTTCCGTGGCGGCGGCTATGTCGCGCTGTCGGGCTATTACAAGCACCTCACCGACTTCGTCGATCCGAACAACAGCTACGCGTATGACTTCTCCTCGCTGCTCGGCGCCCTGTCGCCGGCACAGCGCGCGATCGTCACCGCGAACCGGCTGGCGATCGGCAACGTCAGCGCGCCTGCCAACACCGGTCGCGGCAGCGTGATCGGCGTGGAAGGGACGATCTCGCTCCCCTTTAAGATGGTCAGCGAAGCGCTCGACGGCTTCGGCATGTTCGTCTCGGGCAACTACACCGAGTCGGAGATCAAGTTCGTCAGCAACCCGACTCAGGCGATCACCCTGCCCGGCCTGTCGAAGTGGACCGGCAGCGGCACGGTGTATTTCGAGAAGCACGGCTTCCAGGCGCGCGTGAACTATCGCTATCGCTCGTCGTTCCTCGCCGAGGTCGCAGGCCTCTCGGCCAACCCGACCTATCGCACCGCGCGATCGGAAGGCATTCTCGATGCGCAGATCGGCTATGAGTTCCAGAGCGGTCCGCTCAAGAACTTCGCGATCCTGGCGCAGGCGAAGAACCTGACCGACCGTCCGTTCGTGACGTACCAGAATGACGACCCGCGCCAGGTGATCGATTACCAGCGCTATGGCCGTGATTACTACCTGGGCATCACGTACAAGTTCTGACCGCGTGCGACGGCGGACGGCGAACCCATTCGCCGTCCGTCGTCCCGCGAGTCTAATGTCGAAGAAGCGGGGACGCGGACCATGGCCACTCTATCCGATCCGACCGGACCGATCCGGATCGTCATCGTGGGCGGCGGCACCGCAGGCTGGATGGCGGCCGCCACGTTCGCGCGTTTCCTCGAAACCGGGTTCGAGATCGACCTGATCGAATCCGAAGAGATCGGCACCGTCGGCGTCGGCGAAGCGACGATCCCGCAGATCCGCTTGTTCAACGATGCGCTCGGGCTCGACGAGGATGCGTTCCTGCGCGCGACGCAAGGCACCTACAAGCTCGGCATCGAGTTCGTCGACTGGCTGCGGCCAGGCCATCGCTACATGCATGCGTTCGGCGCGGTCGGGCGCGATGTCGGCTTGCTGCCGTTCCATCAATATTGGCTGCGTGCGCAAAAGCTCGGGTCGGCGCGCGATCTCGCGGCCTATTCGCTCAACAATCAGGCGGCACTCGCCGACCGGATGCAGCGCGGTTCCGCGCGCACCGCACGCGTATTGCCCGACATGCCGAGCGCGTTTCATTTCGACGCCGGCCTCTATGCGCGCCATCTGCGCCGCTACAGCGAGACGCGCGGCGTCACCCGGATCGAAGGCAAGGTGGTCCGCGTCGACCAGGACGAGCGCGGCGATATCTCGACGCTGCTGCTCGAGGACGGGACGACGCTCGGTGCCGATCTCTTCATCGATTGCACGGGGTTTCGCGGGCTGCTGATCGAGCAGACGCTCAAGACCGGCTATGACGACTGGACGCACTGGCTGCCCGCCGACCGCGCGATCGCGGTGCCGTCGGAACGCAGCACGGCGTTCACCCCGTACACCCGCTCGACCGCAAAGGCAGCGGGCTGGCAATGGCGCATTCCGCTGCAGCACCGCACGGGCAACGGGCTCGTCTATTCCTCGGCGCATTTGAGCGACGACGAGGCAACCGCGACGTTGCTTGCGGGCCTCGATGGCGAAGCGCTTGCCGATCCGAGCCCGATCCAGTTCCGCACCGGCAAGCGTCGGCAAATGTGGAACCGCAATGTCGTCGCGATCGGCCTGTCGGGCGGTTTCATGGAGCCGCTCGAATCGACGAGCATTCACATGATCCAGTCGGCGATCGCGCGGCTGATGAAGCTGCTGCCCGGACGCACCATCGCGCAAGCCGACCGCGACGAATTCAACCGCCAGAGCGACTTCGAATACGAACGCATCCGCGACTTCATCATCCTCCATTATCACGCCAACGACCGGAGCGAGCCGTTCTGGCAGATGTGCCGCGAGGCGACGCTGCCCGAAACGCTTGCCGCCAAGATCGATCTGTGGCGCGGCAACGGCCACATCACGCGCGAGCATGAGGAGCTCTTTACCGAGGTCGGCTGGCTCCAGGTGTTCGCTGGCCAGGGTGTGATGCCGGCGGGGCACCACCCGCTCGCCGACGCGATCCCCGCCGCCGATCTCGCCGAATTCCTCGATACGATCGACCAGCTCAACGCCCGCGAAGTTGCCCAGATGCCAAGCCATGCCGATTTCATCGCGCGCCACTGCGCCGCGCCGACGCCGGTGGCGGCGTGAGCCTTACCGCCGCGCTGCTGCTCGCGCTCGCCGGTCCGGCGAGCGCAGTCCCGGTCGAGCAGGTGCGCGCGCGTCTGCCCGAGGACGAGATCATCTATTTCGTCCTGCCCGACCGGTTCGACAATGGCGACCCGGCCAACGACACAGGCGGGCTGACCGGCGACCGGCTGGCGACGGGGTACGACCCGACCGCAAAGGGTTTCTATCACGGCGGCGACATCAAGGGGCTGCTGCAGCGGCTCGACTATATCCAGGCGCTCGGCGTCACCGCGATCTGGGTCGCGCCGGTGTTCAAGAACAAGCCGGTGCAGGGCGCGGCGGGGCATGAGAGCGCCGGCTATCACGGCTATTGGATTACCGATTTCACGAAGGTCGATCCGCATTTTGGCACCAACGCCGAGTTCGCGGCGTTCGTCGACGCGGCGCACGCGAAGGGCATGAAGGTCTATATGGACATCATCGCCAACCACACTGCCGACGTGATCCAGTACCGCGAATGCGTCGGCAAGAGTTGCGCGTATCGCGGCAAGGCGGATTATCCATATCAGCGCCGCCTTGGCGTCACGGGCAAACCGATCAACGCCGGTTTTGCAGGCGACGCGGTGCAGACGCCCGAGAACTTCGCCAAGCTAACCGACCCGGCCTATGCCTACACGCCGTTCGTTCCGGCAGCGGAAGCGAAGGTCAAGGTTCCGACGTGGCTCAACGACCCGCGCTATTACCACAATCGCGGTGACTCGACCTTCGCCGGAGAATCCGCGCGCTACGGCGATTTCAGCGGGCTCGACGATCTGATGACCGAGGATCCGCGCGTGATCGCGGGGTTCATCGCGATCTATGGCGGCTGGATCGATCGCTTCGGCGTCGACGGCTTCCGCATCGACACCGCGCGCCACGTGAACCCCGAATTCTGGCAGGCGTTCATCCCGGCGATGCAAGCGCGCGCCGCCGCGCGCGGGATCCGCAACTTCCCGATCTTCGGCGAAGTCTATTCGGAAACCGTCGACCCCGGCTACACCGCGCAATTCACGCGCCGCGACGGCTATCCCGAAGTGCTCGACTTCTCGTTCCAGGCGGCCGCGCGTGCGATGCTGAGCGGCAAGGCGGGGACCGATGTCTTCGCCAAGCTGATCGACGGCGACGTGCTGTACGAAGGCGGCGACGCCACCGCGCTGCGGCTGCCGACCTTTCTCGGCAACCACGACATGGGCCGGATGGGGCACATGCTCGATCTCGCCTGGCCCAAGGCGACCGACGCAGAACGCCTTGCGCGGCTCGAACTCGCGCACGTCCTGCTCCTTTCGGCGCGCGGAGTGCCGACGATCTATTCGGGCGACGAGCAGGGCTTCACCGGCCATGGCGGCGACCAGGATGCGCGCGAGGATATGTTTGCGAGCAAGGTCGCGAGCTACAACGACAATCGCCTGGTCGGCACCACCAGCACGACGGCGACTGCGCATTTCGGCACCGACAACCCGATCTTCCAGACGATCGCGCGTCTCTCGCAGATCCGGCGGACTCACGCGCAGTTGCGCCACGGTCGCACCATCGTGCGCTTCGCGTCGGACAAGCCCGGCCTGCTCGCCTTCACGCGCGGCGACGATGACGGGCGCGAGATCCTCGTCGTCCTCAACACCTCGAACCAGCCGCTCAGCGCCAATGTCGAAGTCGGCGCGCGCTCGGCCGGCTTCGCCACGCTCGCCGGCGCCTGCCCCGCCACGGTGACCGCACCCGGCTCGGCCGCGATCACGCTCCCACCGCTCGGCTACGCCATCTGCGCCGCCACTCCTGCACGCCTCCCCAGCGAATGAGTCCTATGCCCGCCCCTGCCCAACACCCCGTTCCCGGAACTCCCGAACCCTGGTGGAAGGGCGCATCGATCTATCAGATCTACCCGCGCAGCTTCGCCGACTCGAACGGTGACGGGATCGGCGACCTCAACGGCATCACCGCGCATCTCGAATACGTCGCCGGGCTCGGGATGGACGCCGTCTGGCTGTCGCCCTTCTTCACCTCGCCGATGAAGGATTTCGGCTATGACGTGGCGAACTATCGCGACGTCGACCCGATCTTCGGGACGCTCGCCGATTTCGACACGCTGATCGCGCGCGCGCATGCGCTCGGGCTGCGCATCATCATCGACCAGGTCTATTCGCACACGTCGAACGAGCACCCCTGGTTCGAGGCGAGCCGCGCGAGCCGCTCGGGCGACAAGGCCGACTGGTACGTCTGGGCCGACGCCAAGCCCGACGGCAGCCCGCCGTCGAACTGGCAATCGGTGTTCGGCGGCCCGGCGTGGACGTGGGACGCGCGGCGGCAGCAATATTACCTGCACAATTTCCTGAAGGAACAGCCGCAGCTCAACGGGCACAACCCGGCGGTGCAGCAGGAGCTGCTCGACACCGCGCGCTTCTGGCTCGATCGCGGCGTCGACGGCTTCCGGCTCGATGCGATCAACTTCGCAATGCACGATCCCGCGCTGACCGATAACCCGCCCGCGCCCGCGACCAACCGCGCGCGGACCCGACCGTTCGATTTCCAGCTCAAGCTCCACAATCAGGGCCATGCCGACATTCCGCCGTTCCTCGAGCGGATCCGCGCGTTGCTCGACGAATATGGCGCTGGCTTCACCGTTGCCGAGATCGGCGGCGAGGATAGCGACCGCGAGATGAAGCTGTTCACCGCGGGCGGCAAGCGGCTCGACAGCGCGTACAGCTTCGACTTCCTCTACGCCGATGCGCTGACGCCCGAGCTCGTCGCGGACTCGCTCGCGCGCTGGCCCAACGATCCGACGATCGGCTGGCCGAGCTGGGCGTTCGAGAATCACGACGCACCGCGCGCGGTGTCGCGCTGGACGAGCCCCGATCATGCGCGCGCCTTCGCGCGGATGAAGCTGCTGCTGCTCGCTTGTCTCCGCGGCAACATCTTCCTCTATCAGGGCGAAGAGCTCGGGCTGACGCAGGTCGACATCGCGTTCGAGGACCTGCTCGATCCCGAGGCGATCGCGAATTGGCCGATGACGCTGTCGCGCGACGGCGCGCGTACGCCGATGCCGTGGACGGGCGACGCACCCGATCTCGGTTTCGGAAGCGCAACGCCGTGGCTGCCCTTCGGCGGCGACCATGCGGCGCTCGCGGTCGATGTGCAGGATGCAAATCCGGAGTCGCAGCTCAACTGGACGCGCCGCGTGATCGCTGCGCGCAACGCACATCCGGCATTGCGTTCGGGCGACCTTCGGATGCGCCACAATGACGCCGCCGTGCTCGCGTTCGAGCGCGAAGAGAATGGCGAGCGGCTGCTGTGCCTGTTCAACATGAGCGACGCCGCGCAGGCTTGGCCGGAGGGCATCGAACCGACGAGTAGGATCCTGCTCGCTACAGGCGAATTGGAGACGGGCACCCTCCCCGCCTTCGCCGGCTTGGTGCTGCGCGTATGAGCGATTCCGCCGAGGACCTCGCCCGCGACGGCGCGATCGTGATCCTTGGCGGCGGAACCGCAGGCTGGATCGCGGCATGCCTGATCGCGCAGCGCTGGCCGAACGCGCGGGTGACGCTCGTCGAAAGCCCCGAGATCGGCATCGTCGGCGTCGGCGAAGGCTCGACCCCGCAGCTCAAAGGCTTTTTCGACCGGCTCGGCATCGCCGAGGCCGAGTGGATGCCGGCGTGCGATGCGACCTACAAGCTCGGCATCGGCTTTGCGGGCTGGTCCGACCGGCCTGGGTTCGAGCGCTACTTCCACCCCTTCCCTACCGCGCTCGACAGCCACACCGCGGGCTCGTTCTTCTACAACACGCGCGCCCGGCGGACGGGCCGCGACGTCGCGGCGCATCCCGACCAATTCCTGCTTCCGGCGCGGCTTGCCGCGGCGGGATGCGCGCCGCAGCCCGAGGAGAGCTTTCCGTTCGAGGTGAGCTACGGCTATCATTTCGACGCCTACAAGGTCGGCGCGTTCCTCGGCCGGCATGCGGTGACCAAACTCGGCGTCACTCACCTCCAGCGTCGCGTCGAGAGCGTCGAACGGCGCGCCGATGGCGGCATCGCGGCGTTGCTGTGCGACGATGGCGAGCAGATCGCGGGCGATCTCTTCCTCGACAGCAGCGGGTTTCGCAGCCTGCTGTTCGAGGGCACGCTTGCCGTCCCGTTCGTCCGTTACGGCGACACATTGTTCAACGATTCGGCGGTGGTCATGCCGACCCCGCGCGATCCTGCGGCACCGCTGGCGAGCCAGACGCGCGCCACGGCGCTGTCGGCGGGCTGGGTGTGGGACATCCCGCTGACCAGCCGGACCGGCAACGGCTATGTCTATTCCAGCCGCCATATCAGCCGCGACCAGGCCGAGGCCGAGCTGCGCGCGCACTTGAAGGTCGGCGACGAAGGCACCGCGCGCCACCTGTCGATGCGCGTCGGGCGCGTCGCCGAAAGCTGGTCGCACAATGCGCTCGCGGTCGGGCTGGCGCAGGGGTTCCTCGAACCGCTCGAGGCGACCGCACTCCACATCGTCATCGCCACGGTCGAGGCGTTCCTCGACGCCGTCGATGCCGACGGGTTCACCGAGAAGGCCCGCGCCCCCTTCAACGCCCGCATCGCCGCGCGCTACGACGGCGTGCGCGACTATATCGTCGCGCATTACCGGCTCAACCAGCGTCACGCCGACCCGCACGGCTATTGGGCGGCGGCGCGCGCGGTCGAGCCGTCCGACACGCTCAAGCACGTCATGTCGGCCTGGTTCACCGGCGCCGACCTCACCGCGACGATCGACCAGCTCGACATATCACGCTATTACAATGCGATAAGCTGGCATTGTCTGCTCGCTGGATACGGCACCTTCCCGGACGACGCGCGGCTCGTGCCGCCCGGCCCCGATATCGAGCGGATCGACATGGTCAGGATCGAAGACTTCCTACGCCGCTGCGCGCACAATTTCCGCCCGCATACCGATCACCTCCCCCGGTAATCTCTTGAAAGACCTGACATGAAACGCCTCCCCCTCGCGTTGCTGCTCGCCACCGTCGCGCTGCCGCTCACCACGGTCGCCGCGCACGCGCAGAGCGCTGCCCCCGCCCCGACGCTCACCGCGGCCAAGGACGGCGTCGAAGTTACCGCCGGCGCGCTCAAGATGAAGCTGATCGCGCTCAGCGACGATCTCGTCCGCGTCCGCATCGCGCGCGGCGGCGTGTATCCCGAGGACGCCAGTTGGGCGGTCCTGCCTGCGCAGCGCGCGACGCGCGCGACGGTGACACCCACCGCCGACGGCTTCACCACCGCGAAGCTCCGTGTTCGCATCGGTGCCGGTGGTGCCGTAACCTTCGAGACGCTCGACGGGAAGATCATCTCGGCCGATGCCGCGCCCGCTAGCGTCGACGGCAAGACCTTCACGCTGACCAAGACGCTGCCGATCGGCGAGCATTTCTACGGTCTCGGCGACAAGACCGGCGGGCTCGACCGGCGCGGCAAGGCGTTCGTCGACTGGAATACCGACGCGTTCGGCTTCTCGAGCTCGGACGACCCGATCTACAAATCGATCCCCTTCTTCGCCTCGACCGGAGCGGCAGGCGGCAGCTACGGGATCCTGCTCGACAACACCTATCGCACCTGGTTCGACTTCGGCCACAAGGATGCCGAGACGCTCGCGTTCGGCGGCCCCGACGGCCCGATCGACTATTATTTCATCGCCGGCCCCAGCCTCGGCGACGTGACCCGCCGCTATGCCGGATTGACCGGACGCGCCCCGCTCGCGCCGAAATGGGCGCTCGGCTATCAGCAGTCGCGCTACAGCTACATGTCGGCCGACGAAGTCCGCGAGATCGCACGCCGCCTGCGCGCCGACCGCGTGCCGACCGACGTGATCTGGCTCGACATCGACTATCAGGACCGCAACCGCCCCTTCACCACCAACCCCAAGACCTTCCCCGACATGGCGAAGCTCGTCGCCGACATGAAGGCGCAAGGGATCAAGCTGGTCGCGATCACCGACTTGCACATCGCCAAGGTCGATACCGGTTACGCGCCCTACACCAGCGGCAAGCGCGGCGACGAATTCGTCAAGAACCCCGACGGCAGCGACTATGTCGCGCCGGTTTGGCCCGGCCCGTCGGTCTTCCCCGATTTCACCCAGGCCAAGTCGCGCGCGTGGTGGGGCACGCTCTACAAGGGCTTCCTCGATGACGGCGTTGCCGGCTTCTGGAACGACATGAACGAGCCCGCGATCTTCAACACCGCGACCAAGACGATGCCGCTCGACACGCAACACCGCATCGCCAGTGACGATTTCGCCACCCGCACCGGCGACCATCGTGAGATCCACAACGTCTACGGCATGCAGAACACGCGTGCGACCTATGACGGCCTGCTCGCGCTCCGCCCCAACGAGCGGCCGTTCGTGATGACGCGCGCGAGCTATGCCGGTGGCCAGCGCTATGCCGTGACCTGGACCGGCGACAACAGCGCGACCTGGGACCATCTGAAGCTCTCGGTCCACCAGATCCTCAACCTCGGCCTGTCGGGCTTCGCCTATAGCGCCGCCGACGTCAGCGGCTTTGCGGGCGGGCCGAGCCCCGATCTGCTGACGCGCTGGTTCGAGATCGGCGCGTTCACGCCGGTGTTCCGCGATCACTCGGCGACCGGTACGCCGCGCGTCGAGCCGTGGGTCGACGGCCCCGATCATCTCGCGATTCGCCGCCGCTTCGTCGAGGAGCGCTATCGCCTGATGCCCTATTTCTACGCGCTGGCCGACCAGAACAGCCGGCTCGGCGATCCGATCATGCGCCCGGTGTTCTACGATTATCCGAGCGCCGCGAGCATGGGTTGCGACCAGTCGATGGCGTTCACGCTCGGCAAGGCGCTGCTGATCGCGCCGCCGCCGAGCCCCGAATCGCCGCAGCGCTACGACGTCTGCCTGCCCGCGGGCGGCTGGTACGATTACTGGACCGGCCAGCGCGCCGGGAGCCCCGAGCCAACCTCCGCCGGCCCGGTCCAGTCGGCGACGCAGGCCGTCCCGACCGAACACGCCAAGGGCGACCGCGTGAGCGAAACCCCGCGGCTCGATCGGCTGCCGGTGTTCGTCCGCGCCGGCACGATCCTGCCGCGCCAGCCGCTCGTCCAGAGCACCGCGCAGACGCCGTCGGGGCCGCTGATGCTCGACATCTATCCGGGCGAGGACTGTGTCGGAACGCTCTACGAGGATGACGGCACGACGCTCGCCTATCAGCGCCGTGGCTATCTGCGTCAGACGGTCCGCTGCAGCGTAACCGCGAACGGAGTGACGATCGCGTTCGACGCGCGCGAGGGCAGCTTTGCGCCGTGGTGGAAGCAGATCGCTGTCACCGTGCATGGCTGGACCGGTGCCGCCACCGTGGCGCAGGACCGCAAGGCGATCACCGCGCAGCCAGACAGCGCGGCCGGCACGCTGAGCTTCACCGTCGCCGCGCCAATCCGGGCAACGCAGGTCACGTTGGCGCGCTGACCGGGCGCGCCCGGCGGGTATCCCGGGCGCGACAGCGCGCCACGGGCCCTTGCGCTTTGCCCTCCGTTGTCTGACTATAAGCGCAAGGGGATCACGTCGACATTGCATCGGCGGCCTTGTGTCACACACTCCTGGAGGGGACCCCAATGCCACGGACCTTCGCTCTTGCGGCGCTTGCGCTCGGCTTTGCCGCACCCACCATGGCAGCCGCCGCCGGCGCCGATCGCGCGCCTTTCGGAACGCTCGCCGACGGCAGTGCGGTCGAAGTGGTTACACTGACCAATAGCCACGGCATGCGCGCGCGGATCCTGAGCTACGGCGCGATCCTCCAGGGCGTCGACGTTCCCGACCGCGACGGCAAGATCGCCGACGTAACGCTCGGCTATGGCGACATGCATGGCTATCTGACCGCCCCCAATTATTTCGGCGCGACCGTCGGGCGCTATGCCAACCGCATCAAGGGCGGTCGCTTCACGCTCGACGGCAAGGGCTATACGCTCGCGCTCAATAACAAGACCAACGCGCTGCATGGCGGCGTCAAGGGGTTCGACAAGCGTCCGTGGCGGATCGTCGACGTGGCCGGCGGTGCGACGCCGCACGTGACGCTCGCATACACCAGCGCAGACGGCGAGGAAGGCTATCCCGGCGAACTCCAGGTCACTGCGACCTATTCGCTCAACGACTCCAACGAACTTACAATCGAGTATCGCGCGACGACGAACAAGCCGACGATCGTCAACATCACCAATCACAGCTTCTTCAATCTTGGCGGCGAGGCGGCACAGCGGTCGATCTATGACGCTGTGCTGACGATCCCCGCCGATACGACGACGCCGGTCGATGCCACGCTGATCCCGACCGGCAGCTTCCGCCCGGTCGCGGGAACGCCGTTCGACTTCCGCACGCCGACCGTGATCGGCACGCGGATCCGCGATGCGAGCGATCCGCAGATCGTCTTTGGTCAGGGCTATGACGAGAATTACGTCGTCGCGCGCACGCTCAGCGCGACGCCGCGGCTTGCGGCGCGCGTCTCCGATCCGGTGAGCGGGCGGACGATGGAAATCCTGTCGAACCAGCCGGGCGTCCAACTTTACACCGGCAACTTCCTCGATGGCACCGCGGTCGGCAAATCGGGCCATGCCTATCGCCAGGGCGACGGGATCGCGCTCGAGCCGCAGGTGTTCCCCGACACGCCCAACCAGCCGGCGCTCGGATCGGCGCGGCTCGATCCGGGCCAGACCTATCGCAACGTGATCGTCTATCGCTTCTCGGTCGCCGCCCGCTAGCGCCAACGATCGCCCTGGTCAGTCTGCTCGCGCTATCCGGGAGGCGCGCGTGAGCAGCCAGGCGGCGAGCGCGCCATAGACCAGCGCTTCCACCGCCAGCGCGATTGCGTCACCCGCCACGTCGTTCAACCCCGCCCCCATCTGGTTAAGCGGCACGAAGATATGCACCGCGAGCGTCGAGGGCGCGAGATGCGCGAGTGCGGCGAGCCAGGACGGCATCTGCTCGAGCGGCCATGCCGATCCGGTGAGGAAGAACAGCGGAACCGAGGTCGGCACGAGCACCGCCATCGCGCGCTCGGAGCGATCGAACAGCCCGCCGAGGAACAGCCCGAGCGCCGCGACCGCTGCGGCAAAGCACGGCACCGTCACGAGCAAGGCCGGGATGTTGCCGCCGCGCGGAACGTCCTGCAGCCAGAAGATGAAGCCGAAATAGAAGAACGCGGCGAACACGCCGAGCAGCGTCATCGCCGCCCATGCCCCCAAGAATGCGGCACGCCGCATCGGCGGATCGCCGCGCTCGCGTCGCCCGGCGACGAAGGTGGCGACGCCGAACAGCAAGGTCTGCTGGAGGATCACACTCGCGACCGCGGGAAAGACATAGTCCTTGTAGCCTGCACCGCTGTTGAACAGCGGCTCCTGGATGACGCGGACCGGGGTGCGCAGCCCGAGGGCGCGCGCCGCGCTCCGCAGCCGGTTCTCCGCCGCGCCCGCGAGCGCCGCGCTGACCCCCTCGCCGATCGCGCTCGCGCGCAGCAGATATGCGGCCTTCACCCATACGCCGACACCGCCGCCCGGCGCGCCGGTCAGCAGCGATCGCGTCACCCCGCGCGACAGCAGGATGATCCCGTCGGCCTCGCCCGCGCGCATCCGCGCGGTCGCGCTTGGCATGTCGGCGACCGAGGCGACGATCCGCACTTCGCGCGTCGCCGCCAGATTGCGCAGCACCTCGCGCGTCAGCCCACTATCCTCCTGGTCGACCACCAGCACGGGCACGCTTTGCGTCGCTTCGTGCGCATACGGCGCGGGATAGTAAAAAGCATACAGCACGACCGCGAGCAGCATCGTGCTGGCGAGCGTGCGCGACGTCAGCACCGTCCGCCACGTCTCCTCGAAGGCTTCGCGAAAGCTCATGCCGCGCTCCGGGCGCTGCGCGCGATCAGCAGCACCGCGCCGCCGCCCGCAATCGCGACATATGCGAGCAGCGCGAGGATCGGCCCGACCGCCGATGCCGCCGCATCCCCGACGAACTGCCCCATCTGCAGCGCGAGGTAATGCGTCAACGGCAGGATCGCACTGACGATCCGCGCAAAGCCGCTGCCGCCATCGAGCGGCAAGGTCGCTCCCGAAAAGGCGAGCGCCGACCCGGCATAGACCGCGCTCGCCGAGAGCCCGGTCGAGGTCTCACGCGTCACCGCGACGAGCAGTGCCGAGATGCACGCGGTGCCGAGATAGAAAAGCGACTGCCCTGCGACGATCAGCGCGATGCTCCCCTCGACCCGCCACCCGCGCGCGAGCGTCAGGTAGAGCAACCAGGCAACACCCCACAGGCTCATCGCCGCGACATAGGGCAGCATCTTGCCGAACACCGCGCCCGCGACACCACCGCTCGCGCGGGCCCAAGCCGAGAGCGATTTGTCGCGGAGTTCGCGGCCGAGCGCCATCACCGTCACGCACGCGGTCAGCAGGTGGAGCACCGCCGGATTGATCAGCGAGAGCAAATACCATTCGAAACTCGTCGCGGCGTTGTACAGCGCGGTCACTTGCACGGTGAGCGGCGTCACGCGCAGCGGTGGCAATCCGTGGGCGCTCAACTGCGCGGCGACGAGCTCGGTGCTCGCCGCGGTCACCGCGCTCGATATCCCGCGCACCGCCTGCGTGCCGGTCGAGAGAAAGCTCGCTTGATAGCGGATATGGATCGCCGGCACTGTACCGCGCGCCACCCCCCGCCCGACGCCGCGCGGAATCTCGACGATCGCCCAGGCCTGCTCGCGCCGCACCAGCGTCATCGCATCGGGCAGATCCGCCCCGACCCAGACGATCCGCACTGCCGGCGACGCCTCGACCGCACGCACGATCGCGCGGCTTGCGCTGGTCGCGTCATGATCGACGACCGCGATCGGCAGATCACGCGCGACGCCTCCGAACAGCATAGCCCCCATCGCGAACAGCAAGGCGGCGGGCATCAGCGTCAGCATCGCGAGATCCCAGCGACAGCCACGCAAATGCGCGAGTTCCGCCGACAGCGCGCGCGCGAACGCGCTCATTGCGGCCAGTCGAACAATACGCTCATGCCCGGCCGCAGCTTGGCGAGCGTACCGACCGGGCGCATCCGCACCTCGAACGAGCGCACGTCATAGCCCGACGATTGCCGCGTCGCGCGCCACGTCGCAAAATCCGCGCGCGGCGCGATGCTATAGATACGGAAGCTCGCGGTCGTGCCGAGCGCTGGCACCTTGCCGCTCAGCACCTTGCCCATCGCGATGCCGCGATACTGGTCCTCGCGCACCGTCATCGACACCCACGGATGCGCGACGTCGATCACTTGATAGGCTGGGACGATCGGGCTGACGACCTCACCCGGCTGGACGAGCTTGCGCGATACTTCGCCCGCGATCGGCGAGACCAACCGCGTCTCGCCGCCAAGCGCGGTCGCTGTAGTGAGCGCGGCGCGCGCGATATCGACCTGCGCCGCCGCCACCGCCTTGTTCTGCGGCCGCGCGCCCGCCAACGCCTTGAGATATTGCTGGCGCGCCGCCTCGGCCTGGCGTGCACTGCTGTCGCGCGCGGCGACGGCTTCGTCGCGCCGCTGCGCCGCGATCACGCCCTCGGCATAGAGCGTCTCGGACCGGCGGCTGGTGACTTGCGCCAAATTGGCGACCGATTGCGCCGCCAACCAGACCGCCTTGACGCTCGCGACATCCTCGGCGCGTGCACCCTGCTCGGTTTCGGACTGGACTGCCTGCGCACTTTGCAAAGCGCCCTTGGCCTGCGCTTGTCCGCCCGCGATCTCGGGGCTCGACAGTTGCGCGAGCACTTGCCCGGCACGGACGTGCGCGCCCTCGTCGACGAACAGCCGATCGACACGCGCAAGCGCCTTGGTCGCAACGTTGACCTCGTCGGCATCGACCATCCCCTGCAACTGCTCAGGCGCGGGCCGGCTGGCGAGCCACAGCCCGATCGCGAGCAGGATCGCGACGAGGACCAGCGCGGCGTAGAACAGCGGCCGGAGATTGCGCTTGCTACGCGGACTGTCGGTCATGGCGTCACGGCCCCCAGGCGGTGGTCGGCGCGCGCGAGATAGCCGCCGAAACTGTCGAGCTGATGGCTGGCGACAAGCAGCCCCGCCAGCGCGAGATCATATTCATACGCCGCGGCAATCCGTTGCGTGCGGACCGTCGCGATCGCCGCCTGCGCATCGATCACCGCCGCCGAGGTCGCCTCGCCCTCGCGGAACGAGAGTTCTTGCACGCGCAGATTCTCCTCCGCCGCGGCAACGCTGCTGTCGAGCGAGAGGAAGGTGCGTCGCGCGGTTTCGGTCAGGTCATAGGCGCGGATCGTCTGCGTCGCGATCGTCTTGCGGATTTCGGCCGCGCCGTCGGCGGCCGCGCGCTCGCGTTCGTGCGCCGCATCGAGCGTACGGCGCCGGTCGACGTTCGACAGCAAGGTCATCCGCACCGCGACCCCCGCGATCCAGTCGGGTTCGGTCGGCAGCGCATCGTTGCGATTGAGATTATACTCGCCGAACGCGAACGCCTGCGGGCGATAGCGCGAGCGCGCCAGATCGACCCCGGCCGCGGCGACCGCGCGCGCCGCGTCGGCACCGCGCGCTTGCGGATGATCGCTTGCGGCGAGGAACTCGGCCTTGGGCGGCAACGGCTGGGCGTTGACGAAGAGCGCCGTGGTCGGCTGCACCCCACCCTCGGCATCGAGCAGCCGCGCGAGCGTATCGCGCGCGGTCGCCGCCTCGAGATCGGCGCGCAGATAGGCGCGGTCGGCGGCATCGCGCGCGACTTGGACCTCGAGCACGCGGGCATGCGACAACACGCCTTGCTGCTCGAGCTTGCGCGCGTCGGAAAGATGGCGGTCAAAGCCGTCGCGCGTCGCGCGCGTCGAGGCAGCGAGCTGTTCGGCGACTTGCTGCCCGAAATAGGTGCGGACCAGGTTGAGCTGCGACAGATCGCGCCCCTGCGCCTGCGTCGCCTCGGCGATCGCGACGCCGGCCTGCGCGCCACGCTGGATCGCGGGGATCGCACCGCCGGTGTAGAGCGGCAGCGCGGCTGTCACCGTCGGGCGAAACGCCGTATCGCGCGTCTGGAAGCGCAGCGTATCCGGGATCGCCGACACTAACCCTGGCAGCGCCGCGCCGACGCGTTGCGTCACCTGGCTGACGATTTCCTGAAAGCCCGGCGGGAATTGCCCGGGCAAGCCGGCGAGAAAGTCGGTGGTCGCTCCGGTCAGGTCGCGCTTGCTCCCCGACAGGTCGATCGCAAGCGTCTTCTGATATTCGACAAAGCTCGCCGAGGCGGAGACAACGGGCCGCCGCAATGCCTTCAGCGCGTCTGCCGTGGCCTGTGCCGCCCGGACCTCGTGATCCGCCGCACTGAGCGCGCGCGAGCCCTTGCCCAGCGCCTGCGATGCCGCCTCGAAGCTCATCGCCACCGGTGGCGCGACATCCTGCGCCGCAGCGGGCAGCGCAAGAAGAAGACTCACGCCTGCCGCACCAAAGGAAAGCAAATGGGCCATGTCGCCGCCATGCCTCGACTACGGTCCCCGGCGCAAGTCGAAGCGCGCAGAGGCGGGCGCCCTTAGTACGGATTGCCCTTGCGCCCGAGGACGCTTGTCTCGGGTAATTACCCACCCCCTACCGGCTATAAGGCAGAGACGGCACCGAGGATGGTCTGGAATGGACTGCCTCCTGCGAGACGGGCAGTATCGACAGTGGTGCGCAAGGCGGCTTCGGCATCGGCGGCCCATT
>NZ_JASJVC010000011.1:0-80882 GCF_035019905.1 Sphingomonas sp. 10B4
CGGTCATCCCGGTCCGCCGCAACGGGCAACCGTGGATCAAGGATGGCCCCGGCGTCGATGCACGCAATGAAGCGCTACGCGCTACAAGGCGGCTTGGTCGCGCCATCTGGAAGAAGTGGAGCGGCTATCATCGTCGCAGTCTGGCCGAGACCAAAATGCACTGCTTCAAACTCCTGGGTCAACGCGTTGTCGCCCGCACCTTCGATCGTCAGATTACCGAGCTCAAAGTCCGTGCTGCAATCCTCAATCGGTTCTCCGAAATAGGAACACCGGTGACCGTCCGCCTCTCATAACATCTTCAAGTAAAAGCGCGGTTATGCTCTCGCGACGTTATGCAACAAAGCCCTGCTGCGCCATCATGTAGCTGAGGTTGGCCAGCGCGAACGACTTGCCGCTGCCGCCCTTGCCGTAGATCGCAATGATCTGCGTTTCCTTGGTCACCGGCCCGGTCGAAACGGGATCGGGCTCGTACGCGGCTTCGTCGCGCAGCGGGCCTGGGTCGAGCATCGTCATACCGCACTCCAATCGAGGACCATCTTGAGGCAAGCAGGATCGCCGAACGCCGCCGGATAGGAGTCGGCGGCTTCGGCGGCCGGCCGAAGGTGACTGATCAGCCCGTCGAGCCGCAGCGCGCCGGATGCGATCAGCGCAGTGGTCGCGGCGACATCAGCCGGGGTAAATTCGGCCGAGATGCGCAGCCGCGCCTCGCGCTGGAAGGCTGGCGGGAAGGCAAAACCGAGCCGGTCGTAGAATCCCGCAAGCACGATCTCGCCGCGCTTGGCGAGCCGTGGGACGATCACGTCGAGGATATCGGGCGCGCCGCTCGCCTCGCAGATCGTCGCATAGTCGCGGCGTTCGTCCTGTGCGGGATCGATCACTGCATAGCCGCTCGCATCGCGCCGATCGGGGTTGGTCTCCCACACCGTCGGCGCCGGCGCGCCGAGCGCCACCGTGATCCGCGCCGCAAGCCGCCCGACGATCCCGTGGCCGATCACGAGCTCGGGCAGCGCGCCACCCGCGACGGCGTGATAGGCGGTTGCCGCGAGCGCGGTGAGGATCCCGTCGGCACCGAGCGACTCGTCGACCGGGATCGCGCGCGCCGAAGGCAGCAGGACGCGCCGCGCCGATCCGCCGAACAGGCCGCGCGCGCCCTCATAGCAATTGGCACCGGGAACGAAGACCCATTCGCCGATGCGCGCGCGGACCTCGGGGCCCGCATCGACGATCCGGCCGACCGATTCATATCCCGGGACCAGCGGATAGCCCATGCCGGGGAAGGCGGGCATCTTGCCCGACCACAGCAATTTCTCGGTGCCCGCGCTGATCCCGCTCCAGGCGATTTCGATCAGGACGTCGGCAGGGCCCATCGCGGTCAACGCCAGGCGACGCAGGGCGAGCTGTCCGGGCTCCTCCAATACGATCGCCAGTGTATCCACCGTGCTTCCCCTGCCGCGCCCCGTTACGGGTCGTCTTGGTGTCAATCTATATGGACACTTTGTTTTGTCAATCATGATTGACGGTTGATCGTCAGGCCTCCGCGATGACCACACGACACGTGATCGGCAGCGCAGTCGGCAGCAGCCGCGAGCGAGCAAAGCCAGCGGTACGGAGCATCGCGCGAATCTCGGCGGGAGCGCGCGGACGGCCCGACCCCATCGCGAGCAGATACAGGCCGAAATAGGCGTCTCCGGCGGGTTCGGCGCCCGGTGTCTGCGCCATCGGCTCGGCGATCAGCAGGCGACCGCCGGGGGGCAGCGCGGCACGAATCGCACGCAACAAGGCGAGCGCGACCGAATCATCATGGTCGTGCAGCACACGCACCAGCGTGATGAGATCGTACCCTTGCGGGACGGGGTCGCTGCGGAAGCTGCCGCCATGAATCGACGTCCGCCCGCCAAGCCCCGCGGCGGCAAAGCGCGCGCGCGCGCGTTCGCCGACCGCGGGCAGATCGAACACAGCGAGCTCGAGCGTCGGCACACGCGCCGCGACCGATTCGACAAATCCCCCCTCGCCACCACCGATATCGAGCATCCGCCGGTGGCGCGCGAAGCGATAGGCGTCGAGCGTCTGCGCCGCGACGAGCGGCTGCGACGCCGCCATCAGCCGCGAATAGGGCGCGACCGATTCGGCGTCGCCGGCGCCCGGCGCCTCGGCATAGCCCCAATATCCGGCCAGCGCCCCGCCGCCGCCACCCCGCCGCAGCAGCGCCACGGGGTCGGCGAGATCGGCATAGAGCAAGCCGTGGTGCGCGACCATTTCGGCGATCCCGCCATTGCCGCGCAGCGCCGCGCCCGCGCTGCCCAGCACCCAGGCATCGCCGAGTCGTTCGACCAATCGCAGCGCCGCAGCCGCGCGCAGCAGCCTGAGCGTGCCCTCGGGCGGCACGTCGATTTGCGCGGCGAGCGCGTCGCACGTCTGCGGTCCGCCGCCGAGTCGATCGAGCAGACCGGTCGCGATGCACGCCGCGAGCGTCTGCGAATAGACAAAGCCCGCCACCAGATCGAACAGCCCGCGCGCACGCGCCCGGGCAATCGGGCGCGTCAGCCAGCAGCGCGCGGCAAAGCGCTGAAACCGCGGCGACCCCAGCAGCCCGTTTCGCCATGCCAGCCAGGACGTCCGGGCCGAGAGCAGGAGGGACTTGCGCAAGACAGGCTTTGACATGTCGCCCTTGGTGGACGAAACTGAGTGTCCAGTCGAGTGGACACTGGCTGGATCGAGGATTCATTACGGTGGACAGACGCGATACAGTGCTCGTCATCGGCGCCGGGATCGGCGGGCTGGTCAGCGCGGCCTTGCTCGCCGCGCGCGGGGTGCCGGTTACCGTAGTCGAGGCGGCCTCTACCCCGGGCGGAAAGATGCGCCAGGTCATGGCGGGCGGCGCGGCGGTAGACGGCGGGCCGACGGTCTTCACGCTGCGCCATGTGTTCGACGAAATCTTCGCCGCCTGTGGCGAGTCGCTCGATGCGCATGTCGCGCTCACCCCTGCAAAGATCCTCGCGCGCCACGCCTGGGGCGACGACCGGCTCGATCTGTTCGCCGATCCTGCGGAAAGCGAGGCCGCGATCGGCGATTTTTCCGGCGCGCGCGCAGCGGCGGGTTACCGCGCGTTCTGCGCCGAGGCGCGCCATATCTTCGAAACGCTCGAAGCGCCGTTCCTGCGCGCGCCGCAGACCAACCCGCTCGGGCTCACCTGGCGGATGGGGTTGCGCGGGCTGACCGATCTCAGCCGCATCCGCCCGTACGAAACGCTCTGGTCGGCGCTCGGCGACCATTTTCCCGATCCACGGCTGCGGAGATTGTTCGGGCGCTACGCGACCTATTGCGGATCCTCGCCGTTCCACTGCCCGGCGACGCTGATGCTCGTCGCGCATGTCGAGGCCGCCGGGGTCTGGCTGATTTCGGGCGGGATGCATGCGCTGGCCAAGGCGCTCGAGGCGCTGGCGATCCGGAACGGCACGGTCTTCCGCTATGGCGAACCGGTCAGCGAGATCCTGGTCGAGCGCGGGCGTGCGAGCGGCGTGCGGCTCGCCTCGGGCGAGCAGATCTGCGCGACTGCGATCGTCTGCAATGCCGATCCCGCAGCGATCGCGCACGGTGCGTTCGGCCAGGCAGTGCGGCGCGCGGTCGCTCGGCAACCGGCGCACAAGCGCTCGCTCTCGGCGCTGGTGTGGTGCGCGAACACGCCCGCGCGCGGTTTCCCGCTGCTGCGCCACAATGTGGTCTTCGCACGCGACTCGGCGACCGAATTCGCCGAGCTCGCCGCCGGCCGCGTTCCCGCCGACCCGACCGTCTATGTCTGCGCACAGGACCGCGACGCCACGACGGGCGCGAGCGCCGGCGCGTCCGAGCGCGTCCAGATCATCGTCAACGCCCCCGCCACCGGCGATACGTCCCCTCTTTCCCAAGCGGAGATCGAGCAATGCACGCTATCGATGCACGCCACGCTGCAGCGCGCTGGCCTGACGCTGGACTTGCCCGAGGAGGCGACGGTGCTGACGACGCCGAGTGGCTTCAACGGCCTGTTCCCACGGACGGGTGGAGCCCTTTATGGACGGGCCTCGCACGGGTGGGCGGCATCCTTCCAGCGCCCCGGCAGCCGGACACGGATCCCTGGGCTCTATTGCGCGGGCGGGAGCACCCATCCGGGCGCGGGCGTCCCGATGGCGGCCTTGTCCGGCCACCTAGCCGTCGATTGCCTGCTCAAGGACCGCGCTTCGACGTCCATGTCGACGCGAACGGCTATGCCTGGTGGTATATCGACGCGGTCAGCGCCGACCGTCGCTTCGGCCTGACGATCATCGCGTTTATCGGCAGCGTCTTCTCGCCCTATTACAAGCTTTCGGGGCGCGGAAGGCCCGACAATCACTGCGCGATCAACGTCGCGCTGTGCGGTCCGCGCGGTGGGGCATGGGCGATGACCGAGCGCGGCGAGCGCCATATCCGGCGCGATGCCGACCATTTCCAGGTCGGACCGAGCGCGCTCAGCTGGGACGGCGATACGCTGGTGATCGCGATCGACGAACGTTCGGCGCCGCTGCCCTACCGCGTGCGCGGCACCGTCCGCGTCACCCCGGAGCTGATCGGCACCACCGCCTTCGCGCTCGATCCCGCGGCGCGGCACCGGTGGCACCCCGTCGCGCCGCGCGCGCGCGTCGAGGTGGCGATGACGCATCCCGATCTTGGCTGGTCGGGCAGCGGCTATTGGGATTCGAATTTCGGCGACGAGCCGCTCGAGGCAGGGTTCGACGACTGGCACTGGTCGCGCGCGCACCTGCGCAATGACGTGGCCGTGCTGTACGAGGGGCGACGCCGCGGTGGCGATCCGTTCGAGCTGGCGCTCAAATTCGATCGGCAAGGCCGCTGGCACGACGTCGCGCCGCCACCGCGCGTGCGGCTCCCGCATACCGGCTGGCGTGTCGCGCGTGCGACACGCGCCGATGCCGATGCGACTCCGCTCGTGACGCGGACCTGGATCGACGCGCCCTTCTATGCGCGGTCGGGGCTGTCGACGCGGCTGTTCGGCGAGAGCGTCGATGCGGTGCACGAAAGCCTGTCGCTCGCGCGCTTCCGCTCACCGATCGTCCAGTCGATGCTCCCCTACCGCATGCCCCGGGCGCTCTGGTGACTCTTCAGGCGGCACCGCCTTCTTGGCCTTGTCGCGCGCGATCTCGCGGTTGATCGAGACGAGTTGCCAGACCACGAAGAGGATCGTCGGCACTCCGACGATCGCCATGTCGAGCAAGGCGAAATAGCTATTCGGCATCCGCAAACCCTCGAATCAAGGCGGCGACATCGGCGGGACGTTCCTCGTGCGCGAGATGGCCCAGCCCGGCGAGCACTTCCAAGCGGCTGTCGGGCAGCAAGGCCGCGGCTTGGCGGACCGACGCCAGCGCGATCGCCGAATCGGCCGACCCGTGGATCAGAAGCGTCGGCACGCGAACGCGCGGCAGATCGCGCGCGAGCGAGTCCAAATCCCAATCCGCCATCATCGTGATCGCGCCCGCGGCGTGATCCGAGGTCGAGAATAGCCGCCGATACCAATCGACCCCTCGCGCGTCGATCGTCGAGCCTGTCGCGCGCTCGAGGTAGCGCTTCGCATCGCCCGGCCCGCGCGCGAGCCCCGCGACGAGATGCGGCGCGAACGGATTGACGAACAGCATTCGCGCGAGCGTCGGGAAGAGCGCCGCAGCCAGCCCGGGAAACGGCATCAGCGCGGGGTTGAGCCCGACCAGCCGGGCGGGGTTAGCGCCGCCATCGAGCACCAGCCGCGCCCCGATCGCCGCGCCCGCGGAATGCCCCACGACCAGATCTGGCTCGAGCCCGAGCGTGCCGAGCAACTCGCCCACCGCGCGCGCCATCGCGGGCATCGCCAGCCCACCGACCGGGCGCCCGGTAGTGAAACCGTGCCCCGGCAGATCGGGCGCGATCACGGTAAAATTTTCCGCCAGCAGCGGTGCAAGATCACGCCAGCTGTGCGTCGCCGCGCCGGTGCCGTGGAGCAGCAGCAACACCGGCCCTGCCCCCATCATCTGGACATGCCAGCGAATGCGCGCGGTATCGACGAATCGGCTCGCGCCCCGATTGGGCCAGTCGCGCCCCTCGGCCTCCCAGCGCGCGCGGCTCATGCGGCCTGCGCCGCCGACACCGCGCGGTGCATCGCCGCGGCATCGGCGCGTGGCAGCGGGAGGTAGCGCGCGCCCATCGCCAGCGCGAGTCGCGCACCTTCGGGGCGGGGGCGCGCCGCGGTATCGAGGAACACCGCGCCGATTCCGGCCTGACCGATCGCGCGCGCGGCTTGCTCGGCGTCGCGCTCGGCACGCTCGCGCACCGCGCTGCCATCGGCGGCGATGTTGCCGCGTCCGTCGGTCAGCACGACGAGGAAGGGCGTACGTCCGCGCGCGCGCGCCGCTTCGGCGAGCGTTCGCGCCGCGTCGAGCCCGGTGGCGAGCGGCGTGCCGCCACCGCCCGGCAAATCGGCGAGCGCACGCCGCGCACGCGTCAGCGAGCGAGTCGGCGGCAACAAGACCTCCGCGCCGACCCCGCGAAACGCCACCAAAGCGACCTGCGCGCGCTTCACATAGGCTTGCGCGAGCAGCAGCTCGACCGCGCCCTTCGCTTCGGCCAGTCGCGCCGCCGCCGCCGAGCCCGAGGCATCGACCGCAAAGATCGTCACCGTTTCCGCACGCGTCTCGAAGCGGCGAATGCGGAGATCGTCGCGGCGAATCCGGATCGCGCCGCCGCCACGCTCGCGCAGCTTCTGCCACGGCGCGGCGGCGCGCAGCGTGTCGATCAAGCTCAGCCGCAACCCGCCACGCGGAATCCCCGCACGCGCGCCGAGCGGGCGACCGCGCAGCGGCGACGTGCGCCGTTCGCCCGCGCCGCGCGCGCGATTGACCCCGCGCCGTGCCGCGCCGGCCGCGAGTCGTTCGAGCACGTCGCGCGGGAGCGCGGCGAGCGCGGCGGCGAGCACGACGTCGTCGGGCGGTTCGGGCGCACCGCGCTCTTCCTCGCTCGACTCGCTTTCGGGCGGCGGGGGTGGCGCGTCGGTCGCGCTGTCGTCCTGCGGCGGCGCGGGAAGCCGCGTCGCGCGCGGGCCGAGGACGAGCCGGATCGCGAGGATCACATCGTCTTCGTCGGGTTCGCTGCGCCCCGCCAACGCCGCCGCCGCGCGCGCGGCACGCAGCGCGAACAGCGGAGCGCGCGCCGAATCGATGCCGAGTGCGGCAGCAGCGCCGCTGAGAATCGCGCAAGGGTCGATCGCTGGCGCGTCGCCGTCTGCTGCCTTCGCTCCAGCATCGAATGGCACCGTGTCGGTCGCCCCACGGCACTCGGACAGGTCGATCCGAAACGCCAGCCGCTCGACGAAGGCTTGCGGCGGCGCTTCATCCTCGACCCCGTCATCGAACGCGACCATCGCAACGCGTACCGGCACCGCATCGATCGCGCGCGCGTCGAGCACTGCGGTGATCCGCGCCGCAGTCGCCTCGGCGATTCGCTCCGCCATCGGCAGCACGACGATCCCGCCATCCGCCGCCGCAAGCACTCCGCGCTGCCGCACGGGCCGCCCGAGCGCGAGCGTCGCGCCGAGATCGAGCCCCCCGAGCAGCGCATCGTCATCGACATGCGCAGGAATCCGCCGCAACGGCGCGCCTTCGGGGAGGTCCGCATGCAAGCGCGCGACGACGCGGTCGCGCACTTCTCCGCCACCGCGCAGGATCATGCCCCCCAGGCCGACCGGATCGATCGCGCACAACCGCGCCGCCAGCATCGCATCGTCGAGCGGCGAGGCGGTCGCGCTCACGCCGCCGCCAGTTCGTCCAGCGCGCGTTCGATCCGCACCGTCGAGCCCGTCTCGTCGAGCACCCCGCGCCGCAACCGGTGCCGCAACGCGAGCGGCGCGACGCGCGCGAGCTGCGCCGGGCCGACGACGGCCTCGCCATCGAGCGCCGCCAGCGCGCGTGCCGCGCGCATCAGCGTTAGCTCGCCGCGCAAGCCATCGGCGCCGACCGCCATGCACAATTGCGCGGCGCGTGCGAGGATGGCATCGGGCACGGTCACGTGCGCGAGGCCAGCCCGCGCCCGCGCGAGACGTCGCAGCGTCTTCTTCTCCGCCGCACGCCACGCCTCGGCGAATTCCGCAGGCGTCCGCTCGAACGCGTCGCAGCGCTTGAGGATCTCGATCCGCGCGGCGAGATCCTGCGGCGTGCGCACCTCGACCGACAGGCCGAAGCGGTCGAGCAATTGCGGGCGGAGTTCGCCCTCCTCGGGATTTCCGCTGCCGACCAGCACGAAGCGCGCCGGATGCCGCACCGACAATCCCTCGCGCTCGACGACGTTCTCGCCCGATGCCGCGACGTCGAGCAGCAGGTCGACGATATGGTCCTCGAGCAGGTTGATCTCGTCGATATACAGGAACCCGCCATTGGCGCGCGCAAGCAACCCAGGCTCGAACGCCTTTACCCCGGCGCCGAGTGCCCGCTCGAGATCGAGCGCGCCGACGACGCGGTCCTCGGTCGCGCCAAGCGGCAGATCGACGAAGGGAACGGGGACCGTCGCCTTGCGATCGGGCGGTGGCGCACCCTCGGGATGGAACCCGGCAAGGGCGGCAGGCATTGGGGGAAGCAAGGCGGCGAGCGCGCGCACCGCGGTCGACTTGCCGGTGCCGCGATCGCCGAATACCATCACGCCGCCGATCCGCGCGTCGATCGCGGACAACAGCAGTGCCAGTTTCATCTCGTCCTGGCCGACGATCGCCGAAAAGGGAAATGCCATGCCCATCGCTCATGTGTACCACGCGCTTGACACTCGGCAAGTGGACAGTCGTCGAAAAGTGATCGGAAACGCCGCATGAGCCCGCTGATCGTCTCGGGCGGATGCGCTGCGGTGTTGCTCGTGGCGGGTGGCCTCGCGACGCCGATCGGGTCGTGGTACAAGGCGCTGCGGAAGCCCTGGTGGCAGCCGCCCGGCTGGGCGTTCGGCCCCGCCTGGACGATTCTGCTTGGCCTCGCCGCCTGGTCCGCCGCGATCGCGTGGCAAGCTGCGCCCTATGCGGCGGCGCGTCAGTCGGTCGTCATCCTGTTTGCGGTCAACGCGGCGTGCCATTTCGCGTGGAGCCCGCTTTTCTTCGCGGTGCGGCGGCCCGATTGGGCGCTGGTCGAAGTCGTCTTCCTGTGGGGCTCGCTCGTCGCCTTGCTCGTCGGGCTGTGGCCAATCTCGCATTTCGCTGCGGCGCTGATCGTGCCCTATTTCCTGTGGGTGAGTTTTGCCGCGGTGCTCAACCGCAAGATCGTGCAGCTCAACGGGCCGTTCGGCTGAGGCTTTCGCGTTAATATTGTCGGCGCTCGCCAAAGGGCGTACAGTCCCCACTCCAAGACAAAGGAAAGTACGCTTAGGACGAGGACCAACCGATGACCGCCACGCTACACGCAACCGCCCTGCCCGCACGCGCCGCCGATCTGCCCGAGATCCGACGAATCGAGACAGCCGACTTGACCTGGGCGCTGGCGGAGGGGTGGAAGGACTTTACCGAAAAGCGCGGCGATCTGATCTTTCTCGGGCTGCTCTATCCCGTCATCTGCTTCGTGGCGGTCGCGCTCGCCTTCAACGCGCCGCTACTGCCCTTGCTCTTTCCGCTCGTCGCAGGGCTCTCGATCGCCGGGCCGGCCGTGGCATCGGGCTTCTACGAACTGGCGCGGCGCCGCGAGGAAGGCCGCGACTCAAGCTGGTGGCACTTCCTTGATCCGCTCAACGCGCGCAGCCGCTGGCCGCTCGCACTGCTGACCGGCGGGATCGCTTTGCTGTTCGTGGCATGGCTCGGCGTCGCCTATGCGATCTATCAAGCGACCTTCGGCACGGTCGGGCCGATGCAGCCCGGCGACGTGATCGCGCGGCTGTTCACCACGGTGGAGGGCTGGCAGCTGATCGTGCTCGGCAATCTCGCCGGCGGGGCGTTTGCGCTGGCGACGCTCGTCGTCGCGGTCGTGGCGTTCCCGATGGTGGTCGATCAACCCGTCGATGCCGTGACGGCAGTGCGCACTTCGCTCGCCGCGGTGCGCGAGAATCCGCGCGAAGTGCTCGGCTGGGGCGTGCGCGTCGCGGGGCTGCTCGCGCTCGGCATGATCCCGGCGGCGATCGGGCTGGCGGTGGTGCTGCCGTGGCTCGGCTACGCCACCTGGCACCTCTATACGCGGCTGGTGGTGCGCTAACGCGCTGCCGCGCGCTGTGCGGCCGCCATCTTGTCGAACTGATCGAGTGCGGCGAGCCGCTGGACGATGTCGTCGCGATACGGCGCGTTCGGCGGCGTCACGCTCAACGCGAACGCCCAGGCCGGCCGCGCCTGTGCGAACTCACCGGCATCGACATACGCCATGCCGAGGAAGAACGCCGGCCCCGGGCTGCGCGACGCAAGCGCAACGGCGCGACGGAAGGCGAACTTCGCCGCCGGCGACACCGCAGTGTCGTGCAGCGCGAGAACATAGCCGAGCCCGGTCCACAGCGCAGCGTCGCCGGGGCGCAGCGCGATCTCGCGGCGCAGGCCATCGGCGGCAGCATGCGCGTCGCCCGCCGCCAGCCGCGCATCGGCGCTGGCAAGCGCGAGACTGTCCTCGCGCGACGGCGCAAACACCGCCTCGCGAAACGCGACCATCCCGGGATCGACCGCGATCGGCGTGACATCGGCGGCGATCGGCTTGCCCGGGACGTGCCGCGCCGCCTGCACCGCAAAGCCTGCCGCGCCGAGCATCAGCGCCGCGCCGGCAAAGCTCCACAAGCGGCGCCCGACGCCCAATCCCCACAGCATCCCCGCCGCGACGATCCCGACCAGCGCGAGCATGAGCAGGTTCATCGTTTCGCCCGCCGCTTGAAACTCGCACGGGCGAACCAGACGCCGAGCGCCAGCAAGATCAACGGCGCGATCCACAAGGGAGCGGTCACCGCGCTGAGCGGCGGATCGTAGCTGACATAGTCGCCATAGCGCGCGATCAGCCACGCCCGGATCGCCTCCGGGCTCTGCCCCGCGGCGATCCGCGTGCGGACCAGCGCGCGCATGTCGCCCGCCATCTCGGCATTGCTGTCGGCGATCGACTGGCCTTGGCAGACGACGCAGCGCAGCGTCAGCATCAACGTCTGCGCCTGCGCTTCCTTGGCCGGGTCCTTGAGCTGGACATTGGCGAGCGGGGCGGGCGGAAGGTTGCTGTCGGCAAACGCCGGTGCCGCAACCAGCATCAACAGCGGGAGCAGCAGCCGCTTCACCGCGCGTTCCTCACCGCCGCGATCAGCCCCGGCACCTCCTCGGCGCGGATGTCGCCGACATGCTGGAGCACGATTCGCCCGTCGCCACCGATCACGAAGGTTTCGGGCACCCCCGACGATCCGAGCGCGAGCTGGACCGAACTCGTCTTGTCGTCACCGATCGCGGCGTAAGGATCGCCATTGCGCGCGAGGAACTCGGCGATTGCGGCGGGCGTATCGCGGATCGCGACGGCGTCGATCTCGACCCCGGCTTGCTTGAGCTTGAGCAATTGCGGCGCCTCGGCGATGCACGGGATGCACCAGCTGGCAAAGACGTTGAGCAAGCGCGGCTTGCCCGTCGCAAACGCTGCAGTGGCGAGCCCCGGCTTGCCCGGCACGATCGGCGGGAGCGCGAATTTGGGGAGCGGCTGTCCGACCAATGCCGAGCGCACCGTGCGGTCGGCAGGCTTGTAGAGTCCCCAGCCGACCAGAGCGAGCAAGCCCAGCGCGACGGCGAACGGCACCCAGATCAGCCAGCGCTTCATGCGTACGCCTCGCGCACCCGCACGCGGCGTTCGCGGCGCAAGCGCCCGAGCAGCGACAGCGCGCCGCCGATCGCGACGAGCGCGCCGCCGAACCAGATCAGCGTCACGAACGGTTTCCACCACAGCCGTAGCTGCCACCGCCCGGTGCCGTCGGGCTCACCGAGCACGGTGTAGAGTTGCCCGTCCCAGCGCGTCGCGATCGCCGACTCGCTCGTCACCGTCACCGGATTGGCGAAGAAGCGCGATTGCGGGCGGAGATAGAAGACCGCGCCATCGGTGCCACGCCGCGCGCTCAGCCGCGCTTCGAGCGCCGACCAATTGGGGCCGACCACCGGCTTGATCCCGTCGAGCGTCACGCTGAACGGCCCGGCGCGATACGGCTCGCCGACGCGCACCGCGACGAGCGTCTCCTGCGTGAAGGCGGCGTCGCACGCCATCCCCGCCAGGCTCACCGCGATGCCGAGATGCGCGACGACCATGCCGTAGGTGAAGAGCGGCGTGCGGCGCAGGTTGCGCCCCCACAGCGGCAACACGCTCGCCACCGCGAGCCCGATCGCGAGCGCCAGTCCGAACAGCGGCAGCCACGCGATCCCGCCGCCGAGCGCGACCAAGGCAACGAGCGCGAAGCCCGTCACCGCGACGGGTGCGATCATCCGCCCGAGCACCACGCCCGGATCGTCGCGCCGCCAGCGCACCATCGGCCCGATCGCCATCACCACGCCGAGCGCCAGCGCGATCGGACCGATGAACTTGTCGAAGAACGGCTTGCCGATCGACAATTGCGTCCCGAAGCCCGCCGCGACGATCGGATAGAGCGTGAACAGCAGGACGAGCGCGAGGATCACCGAGAGCAGCAGATTGTTGACGATCAACGCGCCCTCGCGGCTGACCGCGTCGAAGGTGTTGCCTTGCTTCACCGTGCCGACGCGGAGCGCGAACAGCAGCAGCGCGCCGCCGATATAGATGGCGAGCAGCGCGAGGATGAACGACCCGCGCGTCGGATCGACCGCGAAGGCGTGGACGCTGGTGAGGATGCCCGAACGCACCAGGAATGTGCCGATCATCGACATCGAGAACGCGACCACCGCGAGCATCAGCGTCCAGGCGCGCAAGCCGTCGCGCGTCGCGAGCACGCTGACCGAATGCAGCAAGGCGGTCGCCGCGAGCCACGGCATCAGCGAGGCGTTCTCGACCGGATCCCAGAACCACCAGCCGCCCCAGCCGAGCTCGTAATAGGCCCAATACGATCCCGCGGTGATGCCGAGCGTGAGGAAGATCCACGCGCCGAGCACCCACGGCCGCATCGCGCGCGCAAACGCCGGGCCGACATCGCGCGTGATCATCGCGCCGACCGCGAACGAGAAGGCGATCGAGATGCCGACGTAGCCGATGTAGAGCGTCGGCGGATGGAACGCTAAGCCCGGATCCTGCAACAACGGGTTGAGCCCGTTGCCATCGGCGGGCGCGGGATCGAGCCGCGCGAACGGGTTCGAGGAAAACAGCAGGAAGGCGTAGAAGCCAAGCGCGATCGCCGCCTGCGCGCCGAGCGTCGCGATCAGCGTGCGGGTCGCGAGGCTGCGCTCCAACAGCGCGACCGCCGCGCCGGCGATGCCGAGGATCGTCACCCACAGCAGCATCGAGCCTTCATGGTTCCCCCACGCGCCCGCGATCTTGTAGAGCATCGGCTTGTCGGAATGGCTGTTCTCGGCGACGAGCAGCACCGACATGTCGCTGCGCACGAACACCGTGATGAGCAGCAGCATCGCGAACAGGGCGAGCACGCCCTGCACCACCGCGACCGGTCGGACCGCGGCGATGATGTCGGCGGTGAGCGTGGTTTCCGCGTCGGTTCGCGCCGAGCCTGTCGCCTCAGCGCGAAGGGGGGTGGAGCGCCAGACCCCCATTCCCGCCAGCACGAGCTGCAACAGCGCGAGCGCAGCGGCGAACCACAGAGCGGCAAGGCCGGCCTCGGCGATCACAGTGCCGCCCCTTGGGCGTCGGCCCCGGCTCGTCCCGGGGTCCACCCTGCAACGAGCGCCGCGCGTGCGGCGCGGTGGACCCCGGCGCGCGCCCGGGGTGCCGAAGCATGGCGTGACGAACGGCGCGCCCTCATTGCTGCAACGTCTTCGTCTCGTGCATCTTGCCGGCGATTTCGGGGGGCATGTATTTCTCGTCGTGCTTGGCGAGCAGATTGGTCGCGGTGAAGCTGCCGTCGGGGTTGAACGATCCTTCGGCGACGACGCCCGATTTCTCGCGGAACAGGTCGGGCGCGATGCCTTTATAGGCGACCGGCACCGTCGCGACGCCATCGGTCACGACGAAGCGCATCGACACGCCATCGGCGAGCCGCTGGATCGAATGATCGGCGACCATTCCGCCAAGTCGCACCGCACGCCCGATCGGCAGGCCGTCCTTCTTGACGTCGCCCGGCGCGTAGAAGAATGCCGCCTGGTCCTTGAGCGCGGAGAGCGCGAGCAAGCTCGCCCCGCCGACCGCACCGATCGCAAGCAGGACAAGCGTGAGGCGTTGATGCTTGGCTTTCATTTCTTTTCGCAGCCGCGCATCGCGAGAAAGCTCCACACGGCGAGCCCAACCGAGACGACCCCGGTCAACGCATACGCCGCCGTCACGAACGGCCAGGGATTCATGCCGTCACCTCGACGACATTGGCCATCCGCCGCAGCCGCGCCTCGGCCTTGGTGCGCGCGAGGATCGTGCGCATCCGCATCAGCACGATCCCTGCGAAGAAAAAGGTGAAGCCACCGAGCGTGAACCATAGCGGCCAAAGGATCGACGAATCGATCGTCGATTTGGTGAGGCCGATACTCTGCCCCTGGTGGAGCGTATTCCACCACACCACCGAATAGCGGATGATCGGCAGCAACACCGATCCGGCGATCCCGTAGAGCGCCGGGATCCGCCCATCGCCGCCGCGATCGTCATCGGCCCGGACCAGCGCCATGAAGCCGAGATAGACGAAGAACAGCAACAGCATCGAGGTCAACCGCCCGTCCCACTGCCACCACGTCCCCCAGGTCGGGCGACCCCAGATCGACCCCGTCGCGAGGCACAGCCCGGCGAACACCGCCCCCGGCAACGCGATCGCGCGTGCGGCGATCATCGCGAGCGGATGCCGCCAGACGAGAAAAACCAGCGACGAGACCGCGATCCCGCTCCACCCGCCCATGCCGAGCCAAGCGGTCGGCACATGGATATAGAGGATGCGGACGGTCTCGCCCTGCAGATAGTCGGGCGGGGTTTGCGTGAGGCCACCCCAGACGCCGATGCCGATGAGCCCGACGCCGAGCCAGAACAAGACGGGCGTGAGCGGACGCGCAAGCTTCAGAAAACGGGCCGGATTGGCGAGGATGTGGAGGCTCGGCACGCGGGCGAGGTTACGCAAGAAACGTGGAAGAATCTACAGTCAAGCCAGCCTCCCCTTTACCGTCGCGCGCGGATTTTCACTCCGCTGCGCGTAATCCGTTCTCACCATAATCAACATCCTCGGGCAGTGCCCAGAGCAATTCGTGCTTGGTCAGCACGCGGCCGTCCCACGCGCGCACGTCGATCGGGGCGATCGGGCGCATGTCGCGCTTGTCGACCAGCACCGGGCTGGCGCGAAAGCCCGTCTCCCAGCGTTCGCCCCATTGCCGCAGCGCGAGCATCGTCGGCAACAGCGCAGCGCCCTTCTCCGTCAGCTCATACTGGATCTTGCGCCGGTCGGCGGCGACCGCTGTGCGCGTGAGAATGCCATGCTCGACCAACCGCCCCAGCCGATTGGCAAGGATGTTGCGCGCAATCCCGAGCTCGGACTGGAATTCCTCGAAATGGTGCAGGCCGTTGAACGCGGCGCGCAGGATCATGAAGCTCCAGCGCTCGCCCATCGCTTCGAGCGCCGCGGGGAGGCTGCATTCCACCAAATCCCGCAAGGGCTCGCGCAACTTTGCATCCATAATCGGAAACCCTAACGCATTTATAGGTAAAGGGGGAAGCAAAACTACGTTTTGACTTGCAACTCGCAACTGCAGCATTTAGGTAGCGGATCGAAACTGACAAGGCAAGGAGTCTCCCCATGATCCGTTCGCTTCCGCTTGCCGTCGCCGCGTTCGTGGCGACGCTCCCCTTCGTACCGACCGTCGCGCATGCCGCCGACGCTGCGCCGTATTATGCCGCGACCCCGGTCGCTGCGCCCGCCAAGACGATGCTGATCACCAACGGCACCGTGTGGAAGTGGAACGACACCGCCTTCACCGCGAACAAGGGTCCGCAGCGCGAAGGCATCGTGTGCGAGATGATCGCGCAGCGTGCCGGCAAGCTTTCGGCCTTCGCGATTGCCGGCCAGCCGCTCGATGCCGACGCGCTCGCCAAGTGCAACGCCCGCGCCAAATAAGCGTGGCGGCAAACCGATCGAAGCCCCTTTCGCAAGCGTGCGAGAGGGGCTTTTTTCTGCGATTCGCGCAAACATGTTGCAAAGCAACACTTCGTGACGCCATCTTGGTTTGAGATGTTGCGTCAGTATGAACTCGTCGATCGTGTCCTGGAGTACGATCCCTCGGCCAATGAGGCGCTGCTCAACCGCGCCTATGTCTTTTCGATGCAGGCGCACGGATCGCAGAAGCGCGCGAATGGCGATCCCTATTTCAGCCATCCGATCGAAGTCGCCGGCATCCTGACCGACTTGCATCTCGACGACGAGACGATTGCGACGGCGATCCTCCACGACACGATCGAGGACACCGTCGCCACCCCCGAGGAGATCACCCGCCTTTTCGGCGCGAGCGTCGCGCGGCTGGTCGATGGCGTCACCAAGCTGTCGAAGATCGAAGCGCAGACCGAGAACGAGCGCGCCGCGGAAAATCTCCGCAAATTCCTGCTCGCCATGTCGGACGATATCCGCGTGCTGCTGGTCAAGCTTGCCGACCGGCTGCACAACATGCGCACGCTGTATTTCATCAAGAATCCCGACAAGCGCAAACGCATCGCGCGCGAGACGATGGATATCTACGCCCCGCTCGCCGAGCGGATCGGCATGTACGAGTTCATGAAGGAGATGCAGACGCTCGCCTTCGCGCAGCTCGAGCCCGAGGCGTTCGAATCGATCACCAAGCGCCTCGCCCAGCTCAAGGACGGCGGCGGGGATCGCATCGCCAAGATCGGGTCGGGGCTCAAGCTGCTGCTCAGCCGCCAGGGGATCGAAGGCGACGTATCGGGGCGCGAAAAGCATCCCTATTCGATCTGGAAGAAGATGGCCGAGCGGCACATCAGCTTCGAGCAGCTCAGCGACATCATGGCGTTCCGCGTGATCGTGCCCGATGAAGAGGCGTGCTACACCGCACTCGGCGTGATCCACCGCCGCTGGCCGATGGTGCCGGGGCGTTTCAAGGATTACATCTCGACCCCCAAGCGCAACGGCTATCGCTCGCTGCACACCACGGTGATCCATGCCGACAATACGCGCGTCGAGATCCAGATCCGCACGCGCGCCATGCACGAAGAGGCCGAACTCGGGCTCGCCGCGCACTGGGCGTACAAGCAGGACAAGGTCCGGCCCGACTCACAAGTCAGCTGGATCCGCGATCTGGTCGAGATCCTCGACAATGCCGAGAGCCCCGAAGAGCTGCTCGAGCATACCAAGATGGCGATGTACCAGGATCGCATCTTCGCCTTCACCCCCAAGGGTGAGCTGCATCAGCTGCCCAAGGGCGCCTCGCCGATCGATTTCGCCTATGCCGTCCACACCGATCTCGGCGATCAGGCGGTCGGCGCGAAGATCAACGGGCGCGTGGTCCCCTTGCGCACCGTGATCGACAATGGCGATCAGGTGCAGATCCTGCGGTCCAAGGCGCAGGAGCCGCAGCCCGGCTGGCTTAACTTCGCGATCACCGGCAAGGCGCGCGCCGCGATCCGGCGGCATCTGCGCCACAAGGAGCGGATCGAAACGCAGGCGCTCGGCCGCAAGATGTACGACGAGCTCGTCTCGCGTCTCCCCGCCCCGCTCGCCGGCAATGCGCAGGCGATGGCGATGCAGCGTCTCAAGGTGTCCGACGAAGCCGCCTTGCTTGAGGCGATCGCGCGCCGCCGGATCCCCGACGCCGCGGTGATGGAAGCGTTGATGCCCGGCTCGGCCGGCGTCGACGCGATGCGTGATTTGCCGCCGCAATCGAGCGCGATCTCGATTCGTGGGCTGACCGCAGGCGTCGCGTTCGATCTCGCCGAATGCTGCCACCCCGTCCCCGGTGACCGGATCGTCGGGCTGCGCCGCCCCGATGCGGGGATCGAAGTCCATACGATCGATTGCCCGATCCTCGGTGCCGCCGACGATACCGATTGGGTCGATCTATCGTGGGGCGACAAGACCGAGGGCGCGACCGGACGGATCTCGGTCGAGGTCAAGAACGAGCCCGGCGCGCTTGGCACGATCGCGACGATCATCGGCGCGCAGAAGGCCAACATCGTCAATCTGCGGCTCGATAACCGCGATACCGGCTTCCACACCAATACGATCGATGTCGAGGTCCACGACGTCCAGCATTTGATGCACGTCATCGCCGCGCTTCGCGCCGCCGACGCGGTTAACGCGGTGACGCGCGTCTAGTACGCCGCCGCCGGACCGACACCCTTGCGCGTCAAGGGCGAGCCGTTAGGCTGCGCTGCGGGCAGACAAAGGGATGATGATGGACCGGCGTGATTTTCTGTGTTCGACGAGCGTGTTCGGCGCGCTCGCCCTTCTTCCCGCCGCCGCTGCCCGCGCCGCGATCGCGACCGCACCGGGCGATGCTGCACTCGCGGCGCTGTTCGACCGGATCTTTGCCGAAGGGCTGCAGGAAAGCCCCGAAAGCGCGACGCAGCTCGGGCTCGACAAGGGCGCCAACGCCGCGCTGAAGCGTCGGCTCGACGACCCCTCGCTCGCCAATCGGGCGCAGGGCTTGGCAAGGACACGCCGCGCGATCGCCGCGCTCGACGCGATCGATCCCGCGACGCTCTCCCCGGCGAGCAAGCTCGACCGCGAAGTCGTGCTCTATTCGCTGCGCCAGCGCGAAGTCGGCCCCGCCCGCTTCGGCGTCGGCTCGCCGCAGCGTCCCTATGCGATCACGCAGCAGCAAGGCGCCTATTTCGGCGTCCCCGACTTCCTCAATTCGCGCCATGTCGTCGCGAATGCCGCCGATGCCGAAGCCTATCTCGACCGCCTCGCCGATTTCGCGCGCGTGCTCGATGCCGAGAATGCCGTGCAGGCGGAAGCGGCCAAGCGTGGCTTGCTCGCCCCCGCCTTCGCGCTCGATCTCGCGCTCGGGCAGATGGCCGCGTTGCGCAAGCCCGCCCCCGCCGAGAGCGGCCTCGTCACCTCGCTCACGCGCCGGACGACGGCCGCCAAGTTGCCCGGCGATTACGCTGGCCGCGCGACCAAAATCGTTGCCGATGCCGTCTATCCGGCGCTCGACCGGCAGATCGCACTCGTCACGCGACTGCGCCGCACCGCGCGGACCGATGTCGGGCTGTGGTCGGTGCACAATGGCGACGCGCTCTATGCCGCCGCACTGGCAAGCGCCACGACGACCGATTTCACGCCCGATCAAGTCCATCAGATGGGGCTCGACCAAGTCGCCGAAATCGGCGCCAAGCTCGATTCGCTGCTCAAGGCGCAAGGGCTGACCACCGGCAGCGTGAGCGCCCGGCTCGACACGCTCAACACCACGCCGTCACAGCTCTTTCCCGACACGCCCGAAGGCCGCGCCGCGTTGCTTGCAAGCCTCAACGGCCAGGTGCGGACGATGCAGGCGCGGCTGCCAACGCTGTTCATCAACCCGCCCGACGCCCCGCTCGAGATCCGCAGCGTCCCCGTCGAAATCCAGGACGGCGCATCGAACGGCTATTATTACCGCGCCGCGCTCGATGGCTCGCGCCCGGCGATCTATTGGATCAACCTCAAGCACATCACCGATTGGCCGAAATACGGGCTGCCGACGCTGACGCATCATGAAGGTGTCCCCGGCCACCACCTCCAGATCAGCATCGCGCAAGGCGCCGCAGGGCCGCTGATCCGCAAGACGAGCTTCTTCAACGCCTATACCGAGGGCTGGGCACTCTATGCCGAGCAACTCGCCGACGAGAGCGGCGTGTACGACCAGGATCCACTCGCGCGGATCGGCTATTACCAGTCGCTGCTGTTCCGCGCGTGCCGGCTCGTCGTCGACACCGGCATGCACGCCAAGCGCTGGAGCCGCGAAAAGGCGATCGCCTATATGGTCGAAATCACCGGCTTCCCGCCGCCGCGCGCGACGAGCGAGATCAACCGCTATTGCACCATGCCGGGACAGGCGTGCAGCTACAAGATCGGCCATGTCAGCTGGCTGCGCGCGCGCGCCAAGGCCAAGACGATCCTCGGCGCGAAGTTCGACGTGCGGCAATTCCATGAAATTCTGCGCAACGGCGCGGTGCCGTTGGTCATTCTCGAACGGCTCGCCGAGGAGCGCGCGCGGGCTCAGGCGTGAGCTCGCCGGCATAGGCGCGATGCGGATAGGCGATGACGTAGCGGCAAAGCGGCGCTAAACCTGCCGCATGATCCGCCCCGCGCTCTCCATCGTCATTCCCTGCTATAACGAAGCGGCATGCCTCGACGTGTTGCACGCACGCGTCTCGGCCGCTGCGCACGCTGCAGTCGGCACGGATTACGAGATCGTGCTGATCAACGACGGGTCGCGCGACGAGAGCTGGCCGGTGATGCAGCGCCTCGCCGCCGCCGATCCGCGGCTCGTGGTGATCAACCTGTCGCGCAACCACGGGCATCAGCTCGCGCTGACCGCCGGGCTCGATCTGTGCTCGGGCGCGCAGATCCTGATCATCGATGCCGACCTGCAAGATCCGCCCGAATTGCTCAGCGACATGCGCGCGGCGATGGCGGCGCAGCAAGCCGATGTCGTCTATGCCGTGCGCCGCACGCGCGAGGGCGAGACCGCGTTCAAGAAGCTCACCGCGGCGATCTTCTATCGCTTGCTCGACCGGGTCACCGACACCGCGATCCCGCTCGACACCGGCGATTTCCGCCTGATGAGCCGCCGCGCGCTCGATGCGTTCCTGGCAATGCCCGAGCAAGCGCGCTTCATCCGCGGGATGGTCGCGTGGGTCGGCTTCCGCCAGGTGCCCTTCCCGTACGATCGTGCCGAACGCCATGCCGGCGAGACGCATTACCCGCTCGCCAAGATGATCCGGCTCGCACTCGACGCGGTCACCGGCTTCTCGACCGCGCCGTTGCGCTTCGCCAGCCATCTGGGGCTCGCGCTGACCGCGGCGTCGCTGCTGCTGTTCCTCTATATCGCGATCGGCTTCTTCAGCGGCAGCGCGGTCGCCGGCTGGACCTCGACGATGCTCGTCGTCGTGCTGCTCGGTGCGTTCCAGATGTTCGTGCTCGGGATGATCGGCGAATATCTCGGCCGGCTCTATGTCGAATCGAAGCGCCGGCCGCTCTATCTGGTCGCCGATGTGGTGGGGCCGATCCAGGGTCATGCGACGCTGGGGTATCGCGCGGAAGTCGAGCCCCTGCCCGTTCGCCCCGAGCCTGTCGAAGGGCACGCCGCTCCGCAGGCGACCGCGCCTGCTGCAAGCAGTGCTTCGACAAGCGCAGCACGAACCGAAATCTAGCGTCAGCCCTTTTTCGGCGACGCCAAGGTCAGGATCGAAACCCCTGGCGACAGCGGCACGCGCCCGACGAGATGCCGCTCGAGCCGGAAGATCCGCTCGAACAGCGCATTGAGCGCGGGGTGCGGCGGCGAATCGTCGCTGTCGTCCTTGCCGCGCAGCCGCCCGGCGATCCGCGATGCGGCGGCGAGCGGGAAGAGCAGCGAGTTGAACCAGCGCAGCCCATTGTGCTTGAGCCCGGCCTTCCCGATCGCCGCGGCGAGCGTCGCCTTCGAATAGCGGCGGTGATGGTGGTTGACGACGTCGTGCGCGCTCCACATCCATTGGTGCGCGGGCACTGCGATCAGGATCTTGCCGCCGGGCTTGAGGCATTCGCCCATCGCCTTCAGCGCCGCGACATCGTCCTCGATATGCTCGACCACATCGAGCACCGCGATCAGATCGTACGCGCCGCGCTCGATTCCCGGCAGTTCGGGCAGCGGTGCCGCGCTCACCGGCGCGCCGAGCCGCGCGCTCGCGATCGCGCGCGCGGCGGGATCGATCTCGATCGCCTCGACCCGCCCGAACTGCGCGAGCATCGGCAGATTGTGCCCGGTGCCGCAGCCGATCTCGAGGATCCGCGCATCCTTGGGCAAGCCCCCCTCGCGCACGAGATAGTCTGCGAGGATGTCGCGCCGCGCGCGATACCACCAATGCGTGGAATCGTGTGCCGCCATGCGGTCGTAAACGATGCGGTCCATTTATTTGAACACCAATTGGCGATTGAGGAAGAAGGTGAAGACGGTGGCGCAAGCGACCGCGGGCAGCAGCGGCACCCATGCCGGATACCCGAGCTTGGCAGTGCCGATCCAGGTGATCAGCGCGTTCAACAGCACGCCCGAGGCCTGCACGCAGACGAATTTGACGTGCTGCATCCGACCGGGATCGCGCGATCCGTGCCCCTTAAAGCTCCACCGGCTGTGCAGGAAGAATCCCACCGTCACCGCCACCAGAAAGGCGAAGGGCACGGCATAGACCGCGTGGCGCTGCTCGAACACGAAGTGCGTCAGCGGGAGATAGACCGCGGCGTAGATGGCCGTGGTGATAACACCGGCGATCCCGAAGCGCACGAGCTGCCCGACGAGCGGGTTCTCTCGCAGGCTCTCAATCTGTCGCTGGATCGCTGTCACGTTGGCTTGCCCTTTACGATAGCGCCACTAAAGGGCGGAGAGACCCGAGGAAAGCGTTTTACATGGTTGACGGTACAGTGGCGCGGACGCTCGATCGGGATTGGGTCCGCCTCAGCCTGATCGCATGGGTCGGCATCGCGATCTATTATGTCGCGCAACGCTGGACCGGGATTCACTACCTCCAGCTCGGCGACACCGACGACAATATGCGGCTGATGCAAGTCCGCGCCTGGCTCGGCGGGCAGGGCTGGTACGATCTGCGCCAGTACCGGCTCAATCCGCCGCTCGGCTTCGACATGCATTGGAGCCGACTGGTCGATCTGCCGCTCGCCGGGCTGATCGTGCTGCTGCGCCCGTTCGTGGGGCCGCGCGAGGCCGAGATGCTCGCATGCGGCATCGCGCCTTTGCTGCCGCTCGGCATCGTGATGCTCGGCATCGGCGCGACGGTGCGGCGCCTGGTCAGCGTCTATGCCTGGCCGCTCGGCATCGTGCTGCTCCTGTGCTGCTCGGCGACGATGATGATGTATATGCCCGAGCGGATCGACCATCACGGCTGGCAGCTCGCGATGCTGAGCCTCGCGGTCGCCGGTCTGTCCGACCCCAAGGGCGCGCGCGGTGGCGCGATCGTCGGCGTGGCGAGCGCGGTGTCGCTGACGATCGGGCTCGAGATGCTGCCCTATGCAGCACTGGCCGGCTCGATCCTGACGCTGCGCTGGATCTGGGACCGAAGCGAGGCGCCGCGGCTGGCGATCTACGCGCTGTGCCTCGGCGCTGGCAGCGGGCTCGGCTATGCGCTGTTTGCCTCCTATGCCGATGCGGTGCTGCGCTGCGACGCGCTGACGCCGGTCTGGCTGAGCGTGATGGTGATGGCGGGCGCGTCGCTGTTCGCGCTGGGCTGGGCAAACCCGGCGAACCGCTGGGTGCGGCTTGGCCTAGCGATCGCGGCGGGGGCGATCATCGTCGTCGGCTTCGCGCTCGTCTTCCCGCAATGCCTCGGCCGCCCCGAACAAGCCTCGCCCGAGCTGCAGAAGAACTGGCTCAACATGATCCGCGAAGCCAAGCCGATCTACAGCCATCCGTTCCGCGTCGCCTTTCCCGTAGCGGCGATGCCGATCGTCGGGGTGATCGGCGCGGCGGTCGCGACGTGGCGCGCGCGCGGGACCGAGCTGCGTGGCGCCTGGGCAACGGTATTGCTGTTCGTCACCGGCGCGGCATTGCTACTGCTGTGGCAGGCGCGCGCGGGCCCCGCGGCGCAAATGCTCTCGGTGCCCGGCGCGGTCGCACTCGGCTGGCTGCTCGTCCCTAGCCTCCTCGGTAATCGCTCGGCGATGGTGCGCGTGCTTGGAACGGTGGCGGCGGTCGTGGTGATCGGGTCGGGGCTGTTCGCCGGGCTCGCGATCCGCTTCCTGCCGATCGACCGACCGAGCAAGCGCGTCCAGATCATCGACCGGGCGAGCGGCCAATGCCCGACGATGACCGCGCTGCGCCCGCTCGATCGCTATCCCGCGCAGACGGTCTTCAGCTTCGTCGATCTGGGGCCGCGGATCATCACGATCACGCATCACGATGCGGTCGCGGGCCCGTATCACCGCAATGGCGCCGCGATTCTCGATGTCCAGCACGCCTTCTCGGGCAGCCCGGAGAATTTCCGCGCGATCGCCAAGCGCCACGGTGCGACGCTGCTGCTGGTCTGCCCCAACATGGCCGAATCGACGATCTACCGCGTGCGCGCGCCCGGCGGCTTCTATGACCAGCTCGCGCATCGCAAGACGTTCGACTGGCTCGAGGAACTGCCGATGCCGGCCAAATCGCCGCTGCGGCTGTGGCGGATCAAGGACTGAGCAACCAAAGGCCCTCCCCTGAAGGGGGGCTTTTCCCAATCACCCGAGGCTTTGCTTTACCCCGTCGATCACGAACTGCACCGCGAGCGCTGCGAGCAGCACGCCGAGCAGCCGCGTGATCACCGCTTCGATCTTCGCGCCGAGCACGCGCATGATCGGCCCCGCCGCCAGCAAGGCGGCGAGCGTCAACGCCAGGATCGTGGCGAGCGCGGCGAGCACGACGGCGATCGGCTCGAGCCCGTGGTTGCGGCTCATCAGCAGCATCACCGACGCGATCGACCCCGGCCCCGCGATCATCGGCATCGCCATCGGGAAGATCGAGACATCTTCGACTTCGGGCGTCGCGGCGACCTTGGCAGCGCGGTCCTCACGCCGCTCGGTGCGCTTTTCGAACACCATCTCGAGCGCGATCAGGAACAGCATGATCCCGCCGGCGATGCGAAACGAATCGAGGCTGATGCCGAGCGACTTGAGCAGCACTTCGCCGAATGCGGCAAAGGCGAACAGGATCGCGGCGGCGACGAGCACCGCGCGGATCGCCATCGCCCGGCGATTGGCAGGAGAGGCGCCCGACGACAGCCCGGCATAGATCGGCGCGCAGCCGGGCGGGTCGATCACCACGAAGAAGGTGATGAGCGACGAGATATAGAGTTCGATCAAAGCGCGCCCTCACCGACGACGTTTTCGCGCCGCTCGGCGGAGATCAGCGTGTTGCGCAGCAGCACCGCGATCGTCATCGGGCCGACGCCGCCGGGTACGGGCGTCACCGCCCCCGCCACGTCGAGCGCACCCGCGAAATCGACGTCGCCGACCAGTCCCTCGGGTGTGCGGTTGATGCCGACGTCGATCACCGTCGCGCCGGGCTTCAGCCACGCGGCCTTGACCATCTGCGGTCGCCCGACCGCTGCGACGACGATGTCGGCGCGCTTGACCACGCTCGGCAGGTCGCGCGTGCGTGAATGCGTGACGGTGACGGTGCAGCTCTCGGCGATCAGCAATTGCGCCATCGGCTTGCCGACGATGTTCGAGCGGCCGATGACCACCGCGTCGAGCCCCGACAGATCCCCGAGCTGGTCCTTGAGCAGCATCAGGCAGCCGAGCGGCGTGCACGGCACGAAGCCGGGAAGCCCGACCGCGAGCCGCCCGGCATTGACCGGATGGAATCCGTCGACATCCTTGTCGGGGTCGATCCGTGTCGTCACCGCTTGCTCGTCGATATGCGAGGGCAGCGGCAGCTGGACGAGGATCCCGTCGATCGCGGGATCGGCGTTGAGCGCATCTACGAGATCGAGCAGCGCCTGCTGCGGCACGTCGGCGGGGAGGCGGTGCTCGATGCCCGCCATGCCCGCCGCCTTGGTCGCCTTGCCCTTCGAGCGGACATAGACCGCCGAAGCGGGGTCGTCACCCACGAGCACGACCGCGAGCCCCGGCGCGCGGCCGGCCTGTTCGACAAAGCGCGCGACGCGCTGTGCGACGCGCTCGCGCAAGCCGGCGGCGAACGCCTTTCCGTCGATGAGTGCGGCAGTCATGCTAGCGCCTTTCGCCTTAGAGCGGCGTGCCGCTCAGGATATGAGCAGCCAGATTGTTGAGGATGATGCTGAGGATCCGCAGCGTCAGCAGCACCGCGAACGGTGCCAGGTCGATCGATCCGAAATCGGGCAGAATCCGGCGGAACGGGCGATACAGCGGCTCGGTCCCGCGGTTGAGCCCGGTATAAATCGAGCGCACGACTTCGTTGTAGGTATTGATGACGTTGAACGACACGAGCAGCGACAGGATCACCTGAACGATGACGATCAGCGTGACCGCGTCGATCAACACCTGCAGGATCTGAATGATGGTAATCACGCGCGTCTCCGGGTGGTGTTCATCACGGTTCTAGCGCGCTACCGCAGGTGCGAACACCCCTAGCGACGCAGACCGCGCGATGCGCAACGCTCAGCGGCGAACCAGGGTCCCGGCGCCGCGCTTCGTGAAGATTTCGAGCAGCATCGCATGCGGCACGCGCCCGTCGAGGATGACCGCGGCATCGACCCCGCCCTCGACCGCATGGACGCAGGTCTCGAGCTTGGGGATCATCCCGCCGCTGATCGTGCCGTCGGCGCGCAGCGCGGCGACGGCCGCGGGATCGAGATCGGTGACGAGTGCACCCGCCTTGTCGAGCACGCCGACCACGTCGGTCAGCATGAACAGGCGTTCGGCGCCGAGTGCGGCGGCGATCGCACCGGCCATCGTGTCGGCATTGATGTTATAGGTCGCGCCATCCGCGCCGAGCCCGACCGGCGCCACCACCGGGATGAAGCCGTCGCGCGCGAGGTTGATCAGGATCGACGGGTTGACCGCGACCGGATCGCCGACGAAGCCCAGATCGACGTGCCGCTCGATCCCCGAATTGGGATCGGGCTCGCGCCGCCCACCGACCTTTTCGGCCACGACGAGGTTGGCGTCCTTCCCCGAAATGCCGACCGCGCGGCCGCCCGCCTGGCCGATCCAGCCGACGATTTCCTTGTTGATCGACCCCGCCAGCACCATTTCGGCGATCTGCGCGGTCTCGGCATCGGTTACGCGAAGGCCGTCGACGAAGCGCGATTCGACCCCCAATCGCTTGAGCATCGCGCCGATCTGCGGTCCGCCGCCGTGCACCACGACCGGATTGATCCCGACCGCCTTCATCAACACCACATCCTCGGCGAAATCGCGTGCGAGCTCGGGGTCGCCCATCGCGTGCCCGCCGTACTTCACGACGAAAGTCTTGCCGGCGTAGCGCTGCATGTACGGCAGCGCCTCGACCAAAGTCTCGGCCTTGGCGAGCAGTTCGGGGGCGGGGGAATGATCGGTCATGTTCGCGCCCATAGCCAATCCGTCACCCCAGCGAAAGCTGGAGTGATATGTCAGCCGCGATCGAGCGTCCGCCCGATCGCCACCGCCAGATAGATTGCCGGCGGCACGAGCAGCGCCGACAGGATCACCTTGATCAGCATCTGCCCGGCGAGCAACTGGCCGATCGGGAATTCGCCGTAGAACGCGATCGTCACGAACAGCAACGTATCGACGACCTGGCTCAGCATGCTCGCAATCGCCGCGCGCAGCCACAGCAAGCTGCTCCCCTCGCGGCCTTTCAGCGCCGCGAAGATCGTCACGTTGAGCGTCTGCGACACGCCGTAGGCGACGATCCCGCCCGCCCAGATCCGCCACGTCGCGCCGAGCACGAGCTGGATCGCATCGCGATTGGCGGGCAGCATCGCGGGCGACGGCGGCAGGATCCAGACGATCCACGACAGCAGGATCGACACCAACAGCGGAACGAAGCCGATCCGCACCAGCCGGTTGGCGACCGCGCCGCCATGCAGCTCGGCGACCGCGCTCGACGTCACCACGAGCAAGAGGAAGGCGAAGATCCCGGCCTCGACCGCCAGCGGCCCCAGGCCGAAGACCGGTCCGATCGCGGAAATCGGCCCGAGCGAGACTTGCTTGTTGCCGAGCACGCCCGCGATGCAGACCATCCCGCCGTAGAAGATCGAGAAGGCGAAGAGCGAGCGCGGGATACCGCCGACCGCGGGAGAAGCAGCTGTGTTCATCGCGCCGACGCTAGCCGGTTTCGCGCGCAGAGCAAACCGCCACTAGCCCCCGCCGCGCGGCGCTGTATGGTGGCGCGCTTGCGCGGGGGGCCGCGTGCCGGTTTCAACGCGAGTAACGACCCACATGAATCGTCTTCTCATCGGCATCGCCGGAATTGCGGTCATCCTGCTGATCGCCTTCGCTTTGTCGAGCAATCGGCGCGCGATCCGGCTGCGCGTCGTCGGCGCGGCGTTCGCGCTGCAAGTCGCGATCGCGGTGCTCGTGCTGAAGGTGCCGGCAGGCGTCGCGGCGCTGCAATTCCTGTCGGGCGGGGTCGCGAACCTGCTCGGCTATGCGCATAACGGCGTCGACTTCCTGTTCGGCCCGCTCGCCAAGCCCGAGATCGGCGGCAACAGCTTTGCGATCGCGGCGCTGCCGGTGATCATCTTCTTCGCCAGCCTGGTGTCGATCCTCTATTATCTCGGCATCATGCAGTTCATCGTCCGCTGGCTCGGCGGTGCGATCGAGGCGGTGATCGGCGTGTCGAAGGTCGAGGCCTTGTGTGCCGCGGCCAACATCTTCGTCGGCCAGAGCGAATCGCCGCTCGTCATCCGTCCCTATCTCGCCGGGCTGACCCCGGCACAGCTGTTCACGGTGATGACCAGCGGGATGGCGGGCGTCGCCGGCACGATCCTCGCGGCCTATGCCTCGATGGGGATCCGCATCGAATATCTGCTCGCGGCAAGCTTCATGGCGGCGCCGGCGGGGATCCTGATGGCCAAGATCATGATGCCCGACGAGCCCGTTCGCCAAGGCGAACTGCCGCTCGGCGATCATCCCGAGGAGAATATCCAGCTTTCCGAGGCGCGGATCAGCGGCCAGGGGCCCGCCGCCTTGCTGCCCGAGGGCGTCCCCGGCGAACCGATGCCGCACGCGAGCCACGACGAGGAAAAACCCGCCAACATCATCATGGCCGCGGCACAGGGCGCGCAGACCGGCGTCAAGCTCGCGGTCGCGGTCGGCGCGATGGTGCTCGCCTTCGTCGCGCTCGTCGCGCTCGCCAACGGCATCCTCGGCGGAATCGGCGGATGGTTCGGCTATCCCGCGCTGAGCTTCCAGGGGCTGCTCGGCACGGTGTTCGCGCCGATCATGGTGCTGCTCAACGTCCCGTGGACCGAAGCGCAGATCGCCGGCGGGCTGTTCGGGCAGAAGATCGTGCTCAACGAATTCGTCGCCTATATCAGCCTCGGCACACAAAAGGGCCTCAGCGCGCATACCATCGCGGTGGTCACCTTCGCGCTGTGCGGGTTCGCCAATTTCTCGTCGATCGCGATCCAGATGGCGGTGACTGGCAGCCTCGCCCCCAACCAGCGCCCGATGATCGCGCGGCTCGGCTTGAAGGCGCTGGCGGCGGGAAGCCTCGCCAATCTGATGTCGGCGGCGCTGGCCGGGTTGCTCATCCCCGACGTCCCCACACAGCCCGCGGCCAAAGCGCCGGCAGCGGTCGTCGCGCCGGTGGCAAAGCCGTGATCGACGCGCAGCGCGGCTAGCCTCCCTTGATCGAGGCGCGGTCCGCCAATGCCGTCCGGACGGAGCCCGTCGAAGTCCAGCCTTGAACCCGCCGACGGTCGGCAAGTGGCGTTGGGCCCTTCGACAGGCTCAGGGCGAACGGTGGGTCGGTTAGCCTCGGGAAAAGGCCGCTAGCGGTAGATCCAGTGCCACACCCCGGCCGCGACCCCCGCGATCGGCAGATGCGCCCAGGTCGCCGCGAGCCAGATCACGACGCCGCCCGCGATGTCATGCGGCCGGAAGCCACCGAACGCCGCGCGCCGCTGCGCGATCGCGACGAATGGCCAATAGCTCGTCTTGGCCTCCCAATCGCGCCACAAGGCGGGCTGGAGCGCTTCCTTCTTGCGATCCTGCAACGCCGCGCCGACGAGCGCGAGCACGATGATCGCCACCGCCACGACGATGTTCGCGGCGATCGGATAGACCGCGATGTGGCACAGCCCCCACAGCGCGAACGCCCACATCATCGGATGCCGCGTGATGCTGAACACGCCGCGCGCGCTGGCAGGCGCAGTCGCGGTCGGTGGTCCGGGAAGCGCGGGATTGCCGAGCAGCGAGCCCATCAACAGGATGCTCGCCACCAGCATGACGAGCGTGACGGGACCCCAGATGCCCTCGCCGACCGCCCAGAGCGGAACGCTCGCAGGCGCGATTTTATAGGCATGCGCAAGCCAGCCGAGCGTCGCGAAGGCGACCAGCGCATACACGCCCATAAAGCCGTTCGCGCCGATCGCCTTGACGATCGGCGCGCGCAACGGATGCGACAGCAGGAAATGCGTTCCAACGAATGCCGCAGCCGCGGCGATCACCATTTCCGTGCCGTCCATCGTCTTTCCCCCTTATTTGACGCCGTGCATCCACTTCTTGAGCGGCCACGACAAGGCCAGCAGCACGACCCCGAGCACGATCGCGACTTCGGCGATCGTCGTGAAGGTGCCGGTATAGGTGTCGAGGCTGACCTTGAGGTTGGTCACCTGCCCGCCGACGGTTTCGACGCTGGCGAACTGCGCGACGATACCCGCGACATATTGCGCGCACGAGATCGACAGGAACCACACGCCCATCAACAGCCCGACGATCCGCGCGATCGACAGCTTGGTGATCATCGAGAGGCCAACGGGCGAGATGCACAGTTCGGCGACCGAGTGGATCAGGTACAAGCCAGCGAGCCACCAGATGCCGACCTGGAAGCCCGGCCCGGCGAACCCTGCGCCGAGCACGAGGAACAGGAAGCCCGCCCCCACGCCGATCAGCGCGATGCCGAACTTGACCGGGATCGACGGCTCGAGCCCGCGCTTGGCGAGCGTGGTCCAGAGGATGCTCATGATCGGCGCGAGCGTGACGATGAAGAAGGCGTTGAAGAACTGCGTCTGCGGCGCCGAGATCGCGAAATCGCCGAACAGCCGCAAATCGGTGTTGCGATCGGCGAACAGCGTCAGCGACGAGCCGGCTTGCTCGAACAGCGTCCAGAACACGACGTTGAAGATGATCAGCACCATCGCTGCGAGCATCATCTGGAATTCGCGCTTGTCGCCGATCACGAACGACCAGATCAGGATTCCCGGGATCGCGACAAGGAAGGTGCCGAACAGCAATTTGCCCATCAACGACAGCGACGCGAGATAGCCGATAAAGCCCGAACCCGGCACTGGCGGGACCGAGTTCATCAAATTGACGAACAGGAAATACAGCACCGGAACCGCAACGAGCGCGCCGATAAAGATCGGGATCGTCCGGTCGGGCCCGCTCCGCACGGGCGGTTCGCCGTATCCGTTGAGCTTGCCGCCATCGAACTGGATCAACGTGAACGAGATCAGCATGCCGACCGCGGCAAGGCCGAAGCCTGCCCACCAGCCGAACGTCTCGGCAAGGATCGGACAGAGGATCTGCGACGCGAGCGACCCGAGGTTGATGCCCATGTAGAAGATCGTGAAGCCCGAATCGCGGCGTCGATCGCCCTGCGCGTACAATTCGCCGACCATCGTCGAGATGTTGGGTTTGAAGAATCCGTTGCCGACCGAGACGAGGCTGAGCGCGAGCAGCATGATCGTGACGAACAGCGGGCTGCGCTCGGCATCCGATTTGAAGCCGTCCTTTTCGATCGTGCGCGCGGTGCTGCCATCGGCGGCGAGCAGCGAGACGGTGCCGTCGTCATTGCCCTTCACCTGCAGCCGCTTGCCCTGATCGGTGATGTAGCGCTGCTCGGTCCCGGCCTTGGATTCGACCGTTACGTTATAGCGCTGGCCGTCGATCGTCGCGAACGGCACCGCTGTCTGGCCGCCGAAGCAGAGCGTGAAATACCCGACCGCCATCATGATCGCGCCGAACTTCACCGAGCGCTTCGACCCGAGATACTGGTCCGCCAGATATCCGCCGACGAGCGGCGTCAGATAGACGAGCGCGGTGAACCCGCCGTACAGCCCGGTCGCGGCGCGATCGCCGAAGACAAAATGCTTGGTGAGATATAGCGTGAGCAACGCGCGCATGCCGTAATAGCCGAAGCGTTCCCACATTTCGGTGGTGAACATCCGCGCAAGCTGGCGCGGATGTCCGAACCAGGTCTCGCCCGCCGCCGGATTGACGTGGCTAATATCCGGCTCGCGCGGAGTATCCGCGGTCGGGGTGTCCACCATGTACGAAAGCTCCCTGAATGTCCGTGCGCCGCTACCTTCGGCGCCGACTTGTTACCGTTGAGACTAGCGGCTTGGACGACGGTGTAAATATGCGCGCGTTCCGCTACAGCGCGGCGATGCTCAACGACTCGTCCACCCCGCTCTCGCTCCTCGCCACGCGCCGCTCGGGAAAACCGCGCGATCTCGTCGCGCCGGGGCCCGATGCGGGACAGCTCGACACGATCCTGCAGATCGCCGCGCGCGTCCCCGACCACGGCAAACTCGCCCCGTGGCGCTTCGTGATCGTCGCGCCCGAGCAGCGCGCCGCGCTCGCCCGCCTGATCACCGACGCCTGTCGCGCCGAGCGTCCGAACGCGTCGGCGAAGGAGCTCGAATCGCTCGAACAGTTCGCGCACCAGGCACCGACTTTGGTGGTGGTGCTGTCATCGCCGCGCGTCGACAGCCCTATCCCTTTGTGGGAGCAGCAATTGTCGGCGGGCGCCGCGGCGATGAACCTGCTCCAGGCGACGCACGCGCTCGGTTTTGCCGGCGGCTGGCTGACCGGCTGGGCGAGCGCTTCGGATGCGGTGCGCGATGCGTTCGGCGCGGCCCCGGAACGGATCGTCGGCTTCTTTTTTCTCGGAACACCCGCCAAGCAATTAGAAGAACGCCCCCGCCCGGATACGAGCAAGATTATTTCTCACTGGAAGGGCTGAGGTGTGGACCTTTTTGGCGGTTGCTGTATTATAGCAGCATGACAGCCCTGAACAGCGAAGACAGCCCAGTCTATATCAAATTGCGCGGGACGATCTCCGCCGCGATCCTGCGCGGCGAGTTTCGCGCTGGGGACCAGCTCCCCTCGGTCCGCGCGCTTGCCGCCGAACATGGCGCAAACCCGCTGACCGTCGCCAAAGCGTATCAGAGTTTCCAGGACGACGGCTATGTCGAGGTCCGGCGCGGGGTCGGGATGTTCGTGCTCCCAGGCGCCGCCGAGAAGCTGCGCGCTGCCGAGCGCGAGCATTTCGTCAAGACGAGCTGGCCGCGCATCGCGGCGCATATCGAATTGCTCGGGCTCGACGTCGCCGACCTGCTCGAGCGCGAAAAGGCCTGAAAGCCTGGCCCGGCCGCGAAGCGCTGCTTCCGACCGGGCCGTTACACGGTAACCGCCTATCCGACGGTGACCCCCGCCACGCGCCAGCCACCCATCTCGCGCTCGAGCGTGACCGTCTCGATCGCCTCGGTCCTATTGGCGAAACGGGTCCGAAACTTCACCATTTGGTAGCCATGCGGCGGCGTCGGCACTTCCTGCTGGCTGACGAAGTTGCGTGACAGCATCTCGCCCAGCGGCACACGCGCCTGTTCGGACGCCTTTGTCCAGACTTGGAGCGTATTGAGCTTTTGGAACGACGGCGTCGTCGCGCGGTAACTCTCACCCCAGTGCGCGCGGTCGAGCAGCATGAGCCATTGCCGCGCTTTATCCACGACCGCTGCATCGGGCGTTTCTGCAGCGACGGATGGCCCCGGCGGGGCAGGCGCGTCTTGAGGCAGCGCGATGAGCGCCAAGAGACCGAGGGTAAACGTCATGAGCAAGCCTCCGATGAGGAACCGGGGCTGGCGGTGTGCCCGCCCCACGCCGACTTCCGGCGCGGTTTCCTGTTCCCCCCGAGCAGCGTCCGCGGCTTCCCCGATTGGCGTGTCCCCCACGGAATCGGGGGCCGGCGGCACGCCGCCGCCTTCGGCCGCGAGCAGCATCCGCGCAGCCTCGCGACTGCTCGACACGGCGAGCTTGCGGCGCGCATCGCGCAGCCGCTCGTTGATCGTATGGACCGAGAGGCCGAGATCGCGCGCGCTCGACTTCGCATCGTGCCCGCGCACGATCAGGCGAAGCGTCTGCTTCTCCTTCTCGGTCAGCGCGCGGACCCCGTCTCTCACCGGCATGTTCATGCCCCGGAGGCTAGTTCGGGGGCCACGTTGCGCCTACCCCGAAAAATTCGGGGTGAGCGCGGCAGTGGCTCAGCTCAGGCCGCGAAGGCTTCGGCCGGGACCGAATAGAGCACATCGGCCTTCGCCGTCGCCGCCGCCTTGAGGCCCATCGCCTCGGGGACGATCTGCGCGACGTAGAAGGCGCACGCCGCGCGCTTCATCGCCGAGAAGGCATCGTCGCCGGTCGCGATCCGGCCCGAACGCTCCATCAGCCAGCCGCACGTCGCGACCGAGAGCATCGTCAGGAACGGATAGCTTGCCGCAAGCTTGTCATCGGCATCGAGCCCCGCCATGCCGCGCCCGATCTCGTCGCATGCGTCGATCAGACCGATCAGGCCTGCATCCTGCGCTTCGGCGCGCATGTCGGCGATCAGCTGCGCAAACACGCCGCCATTGGCCATCGACAGCTTGCGCCCGACCAGATCGGCCGCCTGGATGCCGTTGGTGCCCTCGTAGATCGGCGTGATGCGTGCATCGCGGAAGAACTGCGCCGCGCCCGTCTCCTCGACATAGCCCATCCCGCCATGCACCTGGATGCCGAGGCTGGCGACTTCGTTGCCGATATCGGTGCCGTGCGCCTTGGCGAGCGGGGTGAGGATCTCGAGCCGGTCCTGCGCGCCCGCTTGCCCGAGCGCCGCGCGGTCGACTTGCGCCGCGGCGTAATAGACGAGCGCACGCGCCGCCTGCGTCTGCGCCTTCATCCGCAGCAGCATGCGGCGGACGTCGGGATGCTCGACGATCTTGACCGATTCCTTGCTGGGCGAGCCAGCGCGCGGCGACTGCACGCGATCGAGCGCATAGGCCACCGCCGCTTGCGTCGCGGCTTCGGCGACCTGGACACCCTGCAGCCCGACATTGAGGCGGGCATTGTTCATCATCGTGAACATGGCGCGGATGCCGCCGAATTCGCCACCGATCAGCTCGCCGATACAGTCATCATTGTCGCCGAACGACAGCACGCAGGTCGGCGAGGCGTGCAGCCCCATCTTGTGCTCGATCGAGACGACGCGGACGTCGTTGAAGTCGCTCGGCGTGCCGTCCTCGGCCAGCCGGTACTTGGGCACGAGGAACAGCGAGATCCCCTTGGTGCCGGCCGGAGCGCCCGGCGTGCGGGCGAGCACGAGGTGGACGATGTTGGGCGCCATGTCGTGATCGCCGAACGAGATGTAGATCTTGGTGCCCTTGATCGACCACTTTCCGTCGCCAAGCGGCGTCGCGGTCGAGCGCAGCGCGCCGACGTCGGACCCGGCCTGCGGCTCGGTCAGGTTCATCGTGCCGGTCCATTCGCCGGTCGCGAGATGCGGAAGATACAGCGCCTGCTGCTCGGGGCTGCCGTGATGCGCCAGCGCCTCGATCGCACCGACGGTCAGCGTGGGCGCGAGCGCGAAGCCCATGTTCGCGCCACCGAGCGTATCGAGCACCGCGGTCTGGATCGCGAAGGGCAGGCCCTGCCCGCCAAATTCTTCGGGAACGCCGATCGTGCCCCAGCCGCCTTCGACATAATCGTGATACGCCTTCACGAAGCCGTCGGGCATGACGACTCCCTCGGGGGTCCATTTCGCGCCGACGGTGTCGCCGGCGCGCAGCAGCGGCGCCCATTCGCCCGCCGCGAGTTGCCCGACGCCTTCGAGCACCGCGTCGACGACGTCCTCGCTCGCGGCGGCGAAGCGTTCGGTCGCGGCGAGATCGGCGATGCCGACGATGTGATCGAGCACGAAACGCTGGTCGGCAGTGGCGGGGGTGAACATGGCGGATCCTCTGACTCAGGGCCCCTTATCGGGGATGCTGCGCCGGGCTATAGCCCTCTCCGATGATCCCGCCAAACCCACCATTTGCGACGCAGACCTTACCCTACGGCGAGGCCGCGATCGCCGCCGCCGCCGCGCTGATCGTGGCCGGCCAGCCGGTCGCGATCGCGTCCGAGACGGTCTACGGGCTCGCCGCCGACGCGACCGATTCGGCCGCCGTCGCGGCGATCTATGCGGCGAAGGGCCGGCCGAGCTTCAACCCGCTGATCGTCCATGTGCTCGACCTTACAGCGGCCGAGGCGATCGCCGAGTTCGATCCCGTCGCGCGTGCGCTGGCCGCGGCGTTCTGGCCGGGGCCGCTGACGCTGGTGCTGCCGCTGCGCGCGGGTGCCGGGATCGCGGCCGCGGTGACAGCGGGACTGTCGACGATCGCGCTGCGCGTGCCGGCGCACCGCGCGATGCGGGCGTTGATCGCGGCGTCGGGCAAGCCGCTGGCGGCGCCCTCCGCCAACGCCAGCGGGGGGATCAGCCCGACGCGGGCGGAGCATGTCGTCGCCAGCCTCGACGGGCGCATTGCGCTTGTCGTCGATGACGGCGCGACCGAAGCGGGACTCGAATCGACGATCGTCGCGACCGCGGGGGGCCTGCGCGTGCTCCGCCCCGGGCCGATCACGCGCGAAACGCTGGCGGCGTTCGACACGCTTTCGCCCGAAACAGAGAAAGCAGACCGCCCGGCAGTTCAAGCGATCACCGCCCCCGGCCAGCTCGAGAGCCACTACGCGCCGAGCAAGCCGCTGCGCCTCAACGCCATCACGGCTGCGCCAGACGAATATCTGATCGGCTTCGGCACGATAGCCGGCGCCGCCACACTATCGCCGACCGCAGACCTGACACAAGCCGCGACCAACCTCTTCGCCGCTCTGCACGCGGCAGACGCCTCGCCATCGGCACGGATTGCGATCGCGCCGATCCCGAGCGAGGGGATCGGCGCTGCCATCAACGATCGGCTCAAACGCGCGGCGCACCGCGACACTTGAGCGGAGGCGTTACGCCCCCACCGCCGCCTTCGACCGTGCCGCAAAGCTCTTGCGCAGCTTGGCGAGCTTGGGCGGGATCACCGCGAGGCAATAGGGATTGCCGCGACCTTCGGTGTCCCAATAGTCCTGGTGATAATCCTCGGCCGGATACCAGGTCGACATCGGCTCGATCGTCGTGACGATCGGCGCGGGCCAGTCGCTCGCGGCCCGCTGCATCGCCGCGACGGCCGCGTCGCGCTGCGCATCGTCGGCGGGGAAGATCGCCGAGCGATATTGCGTGCCGACATCGTTGCCCTGGCGGTTGAGCTGCGTCGGATCGTGCGTTGCAAAGAACATGTCGAGGATCTCGCCATACGACACCTGGTCCTTGTCGAAGGTCACGCGGATCGCCTCGGCATGGCCGGTGTCGCCACCGCACACCTGCTTGTAGGTCGGATCCGGCACCGTCCCGCCGATATACCCGCTTTCGACCTTCTCGACGCCGATCACGTCCTTGAACACCGCCTCGGTGCACCAGAAACATCCATCCGCGAGCGTTGCGACTTCGCTTGCCATTTTCGAATCCTTTATTGCTAGGTTCCTAGATAGGAACGCGGTGGCGCGACGCAATCTCCACGGGTAGGGCGTGGGCGCTGGCAGGAGACGAAGATGCTCGACGGTGCGGTAATGGTGACGGGCGGAGCGGGCTATATCGGCAGCCATGCGGTGCTGGCGCTGCTCGACGCGGGGCACCGCGTCGTGGTGTTCGACAATCTTTCGACCGGGTTCGACTGGCTGGTCGACAGCCGCGCTACGCTGGTGCGCGGAGAGATCGAGGATGACGTGCTCGTCCGCAGCACGATGCGCGATCATGACGTCCGCGCCGTGATGCATTTCGCCGGCTCGATCATCGTCCCCGAATCCGTCTCGAACCCGCTCAAATATTATCGCAACAACACCGTCGCGAGCCGCGCCTTGCTCGAAAGCGCGGTCACCTCGGGCGTGAAGCACTTCATCTTCTCCTCGACCGCGGCGACCTACGGCACGCCCGAAAAGGTGCCCGTGGCCGAGCGCGACCCGACCGTGCCGATCAACCCGTACGGCATGTCGAAGCTGATGACCGAGGCGATGCTGCGCGACGTCGCCGCCGCCTATCCGATCAACTATGCGGTGCTGCGCTATTTCAACGTCGCCGGCGCCGACCCGCAGCAGCGCACCGGCCAGTCGACCGTCGGCGCGACCCACCTAATCAAGATCGCGGTCGAAGCCGCCCTCGGCAAGCGCGCGAGCGTCGGCGTTTACGGCACCGACTATGACACGCCCGACGGCACCGGCGTGCGCGACTACATCCATGTCAGCGATCTCGCCGCCGCGCACGTCGCCGCGCTCGACCTGCTGGTGGCGGAACCCGCCAAGAGCCACACGCTCAACGCCGGCTACGGCAAGGGTTTCTCGGTGCTCGAAGTGCTCGACGCGGTCGACCGGGTCACCAACATGAAACTGACCCGCGTCATCCAAGGCCGCCGCGCAGGCGATGCCGGCGAACTCGTCGCCGACAATCGCGCGATCCTCGCCACGCTCGACTGGACGCCGCAGCGCGCCGACCTCGACGGCATCGTCCGCGATGCGCTGGCGTGGGAGCGCAAACTGGGCGAGCGGGGCTGAACGTCCCCCCTCCCGCTTGCGGGAGGGGAGGCGCAAAGATCAGATCGTCTTGCTGATCCCGAACATGAAGCCGCGCCGCGCGCCGAATTGCGGCGCGCCGACGCCGACACCCGAGCCGTCGCGAATCTCGTACACCCGGTCCGCCACGTTGAGCACGTCGAAGCGCACCTCGATCCCCGGCCCCTTGAAGTCGTGGCTCGCGGTGAGGTTGAACACCGCATAGGGCGTCAGCTTGCCGCCATTGGGCACGTCACCGTCCTTGCGCAGCCCCGAGCCGTAAATCATGCTCCCGCCGAGCTTGCTGTCGCGCAGGAACCCCTGGTCGAAGCGGTACGACGCGCCGGCCGAGCCGGTATAGGTCTGGTCGTGGTCGAGATAGATGTAGTTGCGCGCGATATAGGCGACGTCGCCCGGGTCGAAGTTGAACTGCCCCGACGCGATCCCCAGCCCCTGCGCCTTGGCGTAGGAGAAATTGGCATAGGCGAACACCGGCCCGTGCTGGTACGAGACATTGCCTTCGATCCCGTCGATCCGCCCGCGCGTGTAATTGAACGGCGTGAGAATGATCGGCGCACCGAACTGGCCTTCGTCGACCAGGTTGCGCGACCGGCGATGATAGGCGTCGATGCCCACCGTGAAGCGGCCCAGTTTCTGCTGCGCGCCGACGTCGAAATAATCCTGCCGCTCGGCAAATGGGGCGGTGGCGAGCGGAGTCGTCACGCCGTCGTCGCCCGGCGCCTGTGCGCTGGTGCCGCGGAACTTGAGGACGCTCGTCGTCGCGACGTTCGAAAAGGGCGCGGGCGAGAAATAGCGCGCATAGCCGGCGTGCAGCGTCAGCCCCTTCGACGGCGTCAGCACCGCATTGATCCGTGGCGAGAACTGCGATTCGGCGCGGAAGCCGGTATAATGGTCGAAGCGGCCGCCGAAATTGACGATCAGCGGCTCGGCGATCTTCCATTCGTCCTGCAGATAGACGCTGTAGGTTATCTCGGTCGTCGCGCTGTTGTCGACCACGGTGATCGGCTGGCCGACCTGCGCACCGGTGTCGTCGAGCTGGAACACTTGGCTGCTCGTCTTCGAATTGCTGCGATCGCGCGAGATGATCACGCCGCCGCGCAGCGTATGCGCGTCGGACGCGCGATAAACGCCCTCGAGCTGGCCGCCGAAGGTGAAGTCCTGCTTGAACGCCTTTTGCGCAATGCCGTTGAACAGCAGCTCGCCCGTCACGTCGGGGGTGTAGCGCAGCGACGAATAGCGCGCGAACAGCGAGGCCTGGAGCGTCACCGGGCCGGCATCGTGCAGCAAGCTGGCGAGGCCGAACGCGGTGCGTTCGCGCTGGCGCTCGTCGAGGTCCTCGCTGCGGAAATCGGTGACACCGCCGACATTGTAGCCGTTGCCCGGGGTCAGCCCGCGCGGATTGGGGATCTGGAAGCTCTGGTCGGAATAGCCGCCCATGAACGAGACGCGATTGTTCTCGTCGAGCGTGTGATCGACATAGACGAAACCCTGATACTGGTTGGTCTTGTCGTGGAGCGGGGTGCGGCTGCCATCGACTGCTTCGATCCCGATATTGCTGTGCTTGTAGCTGCCGGTGACGAAGTAGTTGGTGTTGCCGGTCGACCCGCCATAGTCGAAGCTTGGCTGCACCGTGTCGTTGGTGCCGCCATACAGCGACACCTGCCCACCATTCTTGAAGCCGTTCTTGGTGGTGATGTCGATGATGCCCGCCGTGCGCAGGCCGTATTGCGCGGGCAGCGCGCCGGTGCGCAGGTCGAAACGCTCGACCAGGCGGGGCGATAGCGTCTGGCCGAACACCGCGACCCCCTCGGGCAGGATCGTGCCGTTGATGCGGTATTGCAGATTGTTGTGGTCGTCGCGGACATGGAACTGGCCGCCGCCATCCTGCACGACGCCGGGCAATTGCAGCAGGATCTGGTTGAGCTGCTGATTCTCCCCGCCAGGGAGCGCTTTGATCGTCTCGCTGGTGATCGTGTAGGTCGTCGCGCCGAGGCTCGGCTGGATCGAAGCGCGCGCCGCATCGAGGCGGCCGGTGACGACGATGTCGGGACCGCTCTTTGCGGTCGACGGTGCAGTCTGGTCATCGGTGCTGGCGGCAACCGGTGCCGGCGTGGCTTCGGGGGCGGCATAAGCGGCGATCGGTGCGAACGACAGCAGCGCAGCGCTGGACAACAGAGTGGCTCGGATCATGCGGGAGGCGGCCTTTCAAAATGCGTTGTGCAGTGCAGTAGATGTTATGTGATATTATCACAAGACCGTTTCGTCGACTCCCGGAAACGATTCGGCCGTGTAGGCGCAGCGGTGGCCCGCGCCACCTTGCGGGCAGATGAACGACGCTCGGATCGGTGGCTAGGCGGGGGTCTTGCCGCGCGCGATCCGCAACCGCAGCGCGGCACCCAGTGACCACCACGCGACCGCCCACAGCCCGCCGAAGGTCCAGCCGGCGAGCACGTCGCTCGGCCAATGCACGCCGAGATAGACGCGGCTGCACCCGATCGCCGTGACGAGTAGCAGCGCTGCGCCGAGCACATAGCGCCGGAGCGCACGATGCTCGGTGATTTGCAGCAGCAACAGCGCGAGCGTCAGATAGACGCACGCGCTGTTCGCGGCGTGGCCGCTCGGGAAACTCGCATTGTAGACCGAAACGAGGTGATCGGTCACCGTTGGCCGCGTCCGCCCGACCAGCGCCTTGACCAATGTCACCACGATCGATCCGCTGATCGTTCCGCCCAGCACCAAAGCGAGCGTCAGCCAATGCCGCTGGACGATCAACAGCCCCGCCGCCAGCGCGGCGACCACGACCAACACGGTCGGCCCGCCGAGTGCAGTCACATCGACGACGCTTTGCGTCAGCCAGGCCGGCCCTGGCGGCACGCCATGCGCCACCCCGCCGCGCGCCCATAACAGGATCGCGCGGTCGAACCCGAACTGCAGCCCGCGATCGATCAACGCGCCGAGCAACAACAACGCCCCGCCAGCGCCGGTCAGCGCCGCGACCGCGACGATCGTCCAGGGCGGGTGGCGGACATCGGGGGCTGGGGGCGGCATCGAGGCATCCTTGCGTGCCGGTGGTGGGCCCAATGGGACTCGAACCCATGACCTACAGATTAAAAGTCCGTTGCTCTACCAACTGAGCTATGGGCCCACACCGGGCTCGCGTTAGGAGCGGTTGCCGGATGGGTCAACCCAGGCGCTTAACCTTGCGCAATCGCGCGAGCAGGTGGCGCGGGGTCAAACCGGTCCGCGGGTCGCGCCAAACGGGCGCAATCGCGCACAAGGGCGCGAGCACGAAATCGCGGTCCTGGAAGGCGGCGTGCGGGACGCGCAGCCCCTTCGATCGCCATGCGCCGCCCGACCAGGCGACGATATCGAGATCGATCACGCGTGCGCCCCAGCGCGCGCCACGCCGCCGCCCGAAAGCGCGCTCGATCGCCTTGAGCCGCGCGAGCATCGCCGGCGGCGCGACCGCGCTCTCGATCAGCACGACGGCATTGGCGAAGCGTCGAATCGACGGTCCGATCGGCGCACTGCTCAATACAGGGGATTCGGCGACGACACCGCCGAGCGCCGCGATCGCCGCGATCGCCGCGGCGACTTCTGCCACCGGGCTGCCATGCCGCCCGCGCCGATTCGATCCGATCGCGATAGCGTAACACGGCGCGTATCTGGGGGCTTGGCGCAGGGTACAGGTTGAGTTGCTCACCCAAACCTGCCTATCGCATCGCGATGAACTTCGCACCCAGCCCGCTGCCCGAAACCGAACCTTCACGCGATTGCCCGCTTTGCCCACGCCTTGTCGGCTTGCGCGAGACGTTGCGCGTCGAACATCCCGCGTGGTGGAACGCCCCCGTCCCCGCTTTCGGCGATCCGCAGGCGTGGCTCGGCATCGTCGGCCTCGCTCCCGGCCAGTTCGGCGCGAATCGTACCGGGCGGCCATTCACCGGCGATCGCTCGGGGCCGTTGTTGTTCGATACGCTCGCCAAGTTCGGGCTCGCCACTGGCGACTATGAGGGCAAGCCCGACGACACGCTCCAGCTCGACGGCGTGATGATCGTCAACGCGGTCAAATGCCTCCCGCCCGAAAATAAGCCGACACCCGAGGAAATCCGCACTTGCCGCCCCTTCCTCGAAGCGCAGGCCGATGCGGTCCCCAGCGCGCGCGTCTTCATCGCGCTCGGCCAGGTCGCGCATCAGTCGGCGGTCAAAATCCTCGGCGGACGCCTCCCCAAATGCCGCTTCGCGCACGGCGCAGAACATCGCATGCCCGACGGGCGCGTGCTGATCGATAGCTATCACTGCTCGAGCTACAATCAGAGCACCGGGCGCCTCACCGCCGAGATGTTCGAAGCGATCTTCGCCCGCGCGCTGGAACTGCGCGCGCAGGGCTGAGCCTCCCGCGTCAGATATCCTGCACCAGCCGCCCGTAGAGATCGGGGCGGCGATCGCGGAAGAAGCCGAACGCGGCGCGGTGGCGCTTGACCCGGTCGAGGTCGAGCGTCGCGGTGATGACGCCCGTCTCCTCGCGCCCCAGCTCGGCGAGGATGTCGCCGCGCTCGTCGGTGATAAAGCTCGTCCCGTAAAAGGTTTGGCCGTGCTCGACGCCGATGCGATTCGCGGCGACCACCGGCACGACGTTCGACACGGCATGGCCGACCATCGCGCGCCGCCACAGCCGCGCGGTGTCGAGCGAGGTGTCGTGCGGCTCGCTGCCGATCGCGGTCGGGTAAAACAGCACTTCCGCGCCCATCAGCATCAGCGCGCGCGCGGTTTCAGGATACCATTGGTCCCAGCACACGCCGACGCCGAGCGTCGTCGCATCCGGCCCCGGCCACACCTTGAAGCCGGTATTGCCCGGGCGGAAATAGAATTTCTCCTCATAGCCCGGCCCGTCGGGAATGTGGCTCTTGCGATAGACCCCCATCACGCCGCCATCGGGCCCGATCATCGCGAGCGAATTGTAATGATGCGGGCCGTCCGCCTCGAAGAAACTCGTCGGGATGTAAACGCCAAGCTCCTTGGCGAGATCCTGCATCGCGAGCACCGCCTTGTGGACCCCGACGGGCTTCGCGTTCGCGAACAACCCTTCGTCCTCGACCCGGCAGAAATATTCGCCCTCGAACAATTCGGGCGGCAGGATCACTTGCGCGCCCTTGCCGGCGGCCTCGCGCACGAGATCTGAGACATGCGCGATATTCGCGTCCATATCGGCGGAGAAGGCGAGTTGCAGCGCGGCGACGGTGATTTCGGTCATGCGCCGGCATATCGGGCTTCGCCGCCGCGATTCAAAGACGCAAAAGGAATTGGGCGTGGAAAAGCTGTTCGAAACGATCGCGCAAAAGGCGACGGGCTGGGCCGGCCGCCCGCCCGCCTTCGTCCTCGCGCTGTCGGTAATCGTGATCTGGGGCGTGACCGGGCCGCTGTTCCACTATTCGGACACGTGGCAGCTGGTGATCAACACCGGCACCACCGTCGTCACCTTCCTGATGGTGTTCCTCATCCAGAACGCGCAGAATCGCGACGCCTCGGCGATCCAGGCCAAGCTCGACGAGATCATCCGTGCGACCACCGATGCGCGCAACGCGTTCATCGGAATCGAACATCTGACGCAGGACGAGCTCGAAGGCATCCGTCGGATGATCGAGCGCGATTGCGGCGAGAGCTCGACCGATCACCACGCCATCGAACGGCTGATCGGCCGGCTCTAACTCCGAATCAGGCGGGCACTTGCTGCGAGATGCAGTGGAAGCTCCCGCCGCCGGTCAGGATCGCATCGGCACGCAAGCCAACCGCAGTCCGGCCCGGGAACAGCTGCTGCACCGCCGCGACCGCCGATTCGTCGTTGGGCGCGCCGTAAAGCGGCACCACCACCGCGGCATTGCCGATATAGAAGTTCATATAGCTCGCCGGCACGATCTCCTCGTCGCGCAGCACGCGGCCGGGCGACGGGATCCGCACCACCGTGATCCCCGGCATCGCTTCGGCCGCGGCGGCGGCATGCTGATAGACCAGCCAGTTGGGATCGTTCTCGGCGGCCTGCGGGATCGCCAGCACGCCGGGCGCGACGAAGCGCGCGAGATTGTCGACATGCCCGTCGGTGTGATCGTTCATCAGCCCCTCGCCGAGCCACAGGACTTGGTCGAGACCGAGATCGTCGTGCAACCGCCGCTCGATCTCGGCCTTGCTGAGCGCGGGGTTGCGGTTGGGGTTGAGCAGGCATTGCTCGGTCGTGACGACCAGCCCGGTGCCATCGCCATCGATCGCGCCGCCCTCGAGCACCCAGTCGCACGGCGTGACCGGCAGCAGCTTGCTCGCCGCGAGCCGCAGCCCGACATCGTCGTCGCCGGGCAAATCGTATTTGCCGCCCCAGCCGTTGAAGCGGAAATCGCGCGCGCTGTGGTCCGACAGCACGATCGGCCCGGTGTCGCGCAGCCAGATGTCGCCGAACGGTTCGACCACGATCTCGGCGAAATCCCCCGCCAGGCTGCGTGCCGCCTCGGCCGCATCCTCATCGGCGGCGACGAGGATGACGCGCTCGCCGCGACCCTCGGCATGGACCGCGCGCCCGAACGCGGTCACTTCGTCGCGCGCGGCGTCGAGATCGTCCTCCCACAGCTCGGGATGGCTCGGAAACCCGATCCACACCGCGGCGTGCGGTGCCCATTCCGCGGGCGGCAGCAGCTTCGACATACGTTATTTCCCTGCACGACTCGTGTCGCGAACGGCGCGGAATTCCGCGGATTTGTACCAATTGGGCCAATCGGTGCCATCGGCGAGCTGACGCCCCAGCGCATAATAGAGCTGAACGTCCTCGACCGCGCCCGACCAATCCCATGCCGCATTATATTCGTCCTGCGGCTTGTGATAGCGGTTTTGGATATAATCGAGCGTCGCGGCGTGTCCCGCTGCGACACCGCCGACGCGCAGATCCTCGCCCGCGCCGCCATCGAACATCGGCACGCCCAATTTGGCGAAGCTGAAATGGTCCGAACGGAAATACCCGCCGCGCTCGGGATTGGGCTCGGGCTTGATCACGCGATCCTGCGCCTCGACCAGCAGCTTCATGCGATCCTCGAGCTCGGACTTGCCCGCGCCAGCAACAACGAAATCCCGGGTCCGGCCTTTGACGTTGAGCCCGTCCATATTCACCCCGCCGACGGTCTGCGCGAGCGGATAGATCGGATGCTCGGCATAATAACGCGACCCGAGCAGCCCGCATTCCTCGCACGTCACCGACAGGAAGACGAGCGAGCGCTTCGCTGGCCCGGCCTTGGCATTGGCCTCGGCGAGCGCGACGAGCCCGGCGACGCCGCTCGCATTGTCGAGCGCGCCGTTGCAGATGTCGTCGCCGTTGACCGCGTCGCAGTGGCCGAGATGGTCCCAGTGCGCGGTGTAGAAGACATAGTCCTTCGGCGCCGTCGTGCCGGGCAGGATGCCGATCACGTTCTTCGAGGCTTGCCGCTTGATCGTGTTGGCGAAGCTGACCGACGCCGTCACGCCGAGCGGTACGGCCGTGAAGCCCTTGGTCTTGGCGGCGGCGCTGAGCGTCTCGAAATTCTGCCCGGCGCTGGCGAACAGCTCCTTTGCCTTGGCAAGCTGCATCCAGCCGATCGCCGCGCTCTGGTCGGCATGGTCGCCCTTCTCGTCGAGCTCCAATTGCGGGCCGGTCCAGCTCGACTGGACGACGCCCCAGCCATAGGCGGCAGGCTCGGTATCGTGGACGATGATCGCCGCGGTCGCGCCGTGGCGCGCGGCTTCCTCGAACTTGTAGGTCCAGCGGCCGTAATAGGTCATCGCCTTGCCCTCGAAGAGCCCGTCGCGGCCCGGCGTCTGCCAGTCGGGGTCGTTGACGAGGATCACGACGGTCTTGCCGTGGACATCGACCCCGGCATAGTCATCCCACCCGCGTTCGGGCGCGGTGATGCCGTAGCCGACGAACACGACGGGCGAATCCTTGATCGCGATCGTTGGTGTGACGCGATAGGTCGCGAGCACCACGTCTTGGCGATATTGCAGCGCGACCGGCGTCTTGCCGCCGCTGAAGGTCATCGGCGTCACGTCGCGCGCGGTGAGTTCGACGAGCGGGACGGGCTGGAACCAGCTGCCATTGTTGCCCGGCTTGAGCCCCGCCGCCTTGAAGCGCGCGACGATATAGTCGGTCGCCTTGTCCTCGCCCGGCGTGGTCGGCTTGCGGCCTTCGTACGCGTCGGACGACAGCGTCTTGGTGACCTCCTTGAGCGTCTGCACGGATATCGCTGGTGCGGTTTGCGCGGTTGCGCTCGTCGATAGCGCAACCGCGCCCAGGATCACGGCAAACGTCGGGGAGAGGCGCATCGGCAAGCCCTTTTACTGGATTTCGCGCACCGTTCTGGCAGGCCACGATCAAACGCGCAACGCTCCGGAACGGGTCGCTTGCGGGGGATCGGAAACGCGGTATCGTGCGGAATCATAGGGGGGATTCCATGACACGACATATGCTGCGCGCAGCGCTGATCGCCTGCGTTGCCACATCACCGCTTGCCGCGAGCGCGGCCCCGGATGCAGCGGCGACCGCACCCACCGCGCTGACCGACGCACAGCGCTTCGGCGCGCGCGAATCGGTGCAGCAGATCAGCCTGTCGCCCGATGGCAAACGCGCCGTCGTGCTGATGAGCGCGGGCGATCGCGGCGTCGCGGCGTTCGTGCTGACGGTCGATTCGGCCGAACCATTGGTCCGCGTGTTCGGCTCGAGCGGCGAGAAGGAGCAGCTCGATTATTGCCAATGGGCCACCAACGACCGGCTGGTCTGCGGGCTGCGCTTCACCGACGGCAAGGTCAGCGACATGGTCGGCTTCGATCGGCTGATCACGGTGCAGGCCGATGGCAAGAACCTCAAGCTGCTCAGCGCCAGGACCTCGACCGACGCGCTTGGCGTGATGCAGAATGGCGGGCGCATCATCGACTGGCAGGGCGACCCCAGCGGCGCCACGCTGCTGATGACGCGCCAAGTCGTTCCCGAATACAGTACCGGCACGCATCTCAACGAGACCGACCACGGGCTCGCCGTCGAACGCGTCGATCCCGCGACACTGCGCCGCAGCTTCGTCGAGCCCGCGCGCGCGGATACCGAGGAATATATCTCCGACGGGCGCGGGACCGTTCGCATCGCCGGCATCCGGCCGAAAACGAGCAGCGGCTATGGCGCGACGCATATCCGCTATGTCTATCGCAAGGCCGGCACGACCAAATGGCTGCCGCTCAGCACCGTCACCGGCGACGCACAGACCGAATCCGGGTTCGATCCCTATGCCGTCGATCCCGCGCTCGACGTGGTCTATGGCTTCGACAATCTCGACGGGCGACGCGCGCTGTTCAAGATCGCGCTCGATGGCAGCCTCAAGCGGGAGCTCGTCTATTCGCGCCCCGACGTCGATGTCGCCGGGCTGGTCCGCATCGGGCGTCACAACCGCGTGGTCGGCGTGAGCTTCGTCACCGATCGCCGCCAGACCGATTTCTTCGACCCCGAGCTCAAGAAGCTGTCGCTGAGCCTGTCCAAGGCGATGCCGGGCACCCCGCTGGTCCGCTTCATCGACGCCAGCGCGGATGAATCGAAGCTGTTGCTGTGGACCGGAAGCGACGTCGATCCCGGCAAGTACATGGTGTTCGACAAGAAGACGCGACACCTCGACGCTCTGCTGCTCGCGCGCCCGCCGCTCGAGGAAGCCAAGCTTGCCCCGGTCAAGGCGATCACCTTTCCCGCCGCCGACGGCACGCCGATCCCCGCCTATCTGACGCTCCCGGTGGGTGGATCGGGCAAGGGGCTGCCCGCGATCGTCATGCCGCACGGTGGCCCGGGCGACCGCGACGAATGGGGCTTCGACTGGCTCGTCCAGTTCCTCGCGGCGCGCGGCTACGCCGTGCTCCAGCCGAACTATCGCGGATCGACCGGTTATGGCGATACATGGTTCCAGCAGAACGGTTTCAAATCGTGGCGCATCGCGATCGGCGACGTCAACGATGCCGGGCGCTGGATGGTCAAGCAGGGCATCGCCGCGCCGGGCCGGCTCGCGATCGTCGGCTGGTCGTATGGCGGCTATGCCGCGCTGCAATCGCCGATCCTCGACCCCGCGCTGTTCAAGGCGATCGTCGGGATCGCGCCGGTCACCGATCTCGACACGTGGCGCCACGAGCATGACCATTATGAGAGCTTCGCGCTGGTCGATGCGTTTGTCGGCAAGGGGCCGCATATCCGCGAGGGATCGCCTGCGCTGAACGCCGCGCAGATCGCCGCGCCGGTGCTGCTGTTCCACGGCGACATGGACCAGAATGTCGGCATCGGTGAATCACGCACGATGGCGAGCCGGCTGCGCAGCGCGCACAAGCAAGTCGAGCTGGTCGAGTTCAAGGGGCTCGACCATCAGCTCGACGATACTGCCGCGCGCACGAAGATGCTCGACAAGACCGATACGTTCCTGCGCACGTCGCTCGGCATCAAGTGACACGAAAAAGGGCGGCCCGATGCGGGGCCGCCCTTCTTGGTTCGGATCGGCGCCGTGGCGAAGCCACGGCGTCGGTCGGTGCCTTGGGCACCGCCGGCCGAGCCGCTGAGTATGGCTGGCGCTAGCTTCGCTAGCGCCTCGCCTCAGCGGCTGTAGAACTCGACCACCAGGTTCGGTTCCATCTTCACCGGATAGGGCACTTCGTCGAGTGCCGGCACGCGCGTGAAGGTGACCTTCGCCGCACCGTCGGGCGCGACATAATCGGGGATTTCGCGCTCGGCGAGCTGCTGCGCTTCGAGCACCAGCGCCATTTCCTTGGCCTTGGTGCCCAGCGTGATCTCGTCACCGACGAAGCAGCGACGCGACGCGATGTTGCACTTCACGCCGTTGACGCGGATGTGGCCGTGCGAAACGAGCTGACGCGCCGCCCAGACGGTCGGTGCGAACTTGGCGCGATAGACGATCATGTCGAGACGCTGCTCGAGCAGGCCGATCAGGTTCTGGCCGGTGTCGCCCTTCATGCGCGCTGCTTCGGTGTAGCACGCACGGAACTGCTTCTCGGTCACGTCGCCATAATAGCCCTTAAGCTTCTGCTTGGCGCGCAGCTGGATGCCGAAGTCCGAGACCTTGCCCTTGCGGCGCTGGCCGTGCTGGCCGGGGCCATATTCGCGCTTGTTGACAGGCGACTTGGGACGACCCCAGATGTTCTCGCCCATCCGGCGATCGAGCTTGTACTTTGCGCTTGAACGCTTCGACATGTGATATTCCTTGGCAAGTGCTTCGTGACAAGACCACCTGCCGGGGCAGGCGATCGATACCCGGTATCGCTCTATCCAGATCTTTGGAGGATCAAGGCAGGGCCACCACTTCACCGGGGTGCGGGGCCATTTGCGAAGGTGGGCGCCTAGCCGCGTGGGCCGTGTGAGTCAAGCTGGACAGCTGCGGCCCGTCACGCCAAGACCGCTGGCATGAGCGAAATCCTGTCAGGCCCCGACTGCACCACCATGATCGAGGTCCGCGCCGGCGTCGACCAGGTCGACCGCGATCTCGTCGCGCTGCTGGCACGGCGCTTCGCGTACATGGATGCCGCCGCGCGGATCAAACCCGCGCGCACGGCGGTGCGGGACGAAGCGCGCAAGGCCCAGGTCATCGCCAATGCCTGCGCCGCAGCGCAAGTGGGCGGCGTGCCCGAACCGATCGTCGCAGATCTCTGGGAGCAACTGGTCGAAGCGTCGATCGCCTACGAACTCGCCGCATTCGACCGACGCTGATCGCTCAGCGCGGGACGTCGACGCCGTTGCCGCGGCTCTGGTTCTGCATATGCTCGGCCGAACGCTGCCCCTCGAGGTCGAGCGACGCCCATTCCGCCTTGGTGCGGCAGACACGCTTGACGAACAGCGACCCGGTCGCTTCCTGGCTGCGGCAGACCTTCTTTTCTTTCTCGATCGGAGCGTCCGCGGGGACCGCGTCGCTCGCATAAGCGAGGCTCGGGACGCACAGCAGCAAAACAGCGACGACAGTTTTCATGGTGTTCCCGTGCCCCCAACTCAGCTCGATGTAAGTCGTTGCTACACCGCAATATAACGCCGCTACGCGCAGATCAAGGTCGCCGCGGCGTCTTCCCCGACAGCGCTGACAACACGCCGCGCAGCGTCCGCACTTCCTGCGCCGACCAGGCGGGCTTGGTCAGCAAGGTGCGCAGCGTGCGTCGCGTCACCGGGGTGCGGTCAGGCGGATAGAAGAAGTCGGTCGCCACGAGCATCGCGTCGAGCTGGCCGATCATCCCGTCGAGCTCGGCCTGCGGCGCGGGCTCGTGCAGTTCGACCGCGGGCGGTTGCGCCAGCCCCATGCCCTTCGACCATTCGTACGCGACGAGGATCACCGCCTGCGCCAAGTTGAGCGAACCGAATTCGGGGTTGATCGGCACGGTGATGATCGTCCGCGCGAGCGCGACGTCATCGGTCTCGAGCCCCGAGCGTTCGGGCCCGAACAGGATCGCCGCGCGCCCCGGCCCGGCATGGATCGCGGCAGCGGCCTCCTCGGGGGTCACCACCGGCTTGGTCACGCCGCGCTTGCGCACCGTGGTCGCATAGACATGGCTGCAATCGGCGACCGCCTCGGCAACGGTTTCATAGACTTGCGCCCGCTCGAGCACGATATCGGCGCCCGACGCCGCGGGGCCGGCCGACGGATTGGGCCAGCCATCGCGCGGCGACACCAGCCGCATCTCGACCAGTCCGAAATTGAGCATCGCACGCGCGGCCTTGCCGATATTCTCGCCGAGCTGCGGGCGGACGAGGACGAGGACGGGGGGCGGAACAGCCGGGAGCGTGCTCACGCCTTGCCGACCTCGCTCACCGTACCGGCGAACTCCTCGAAATCGCGCGCCTCGCGGAAATCCTTATAAACGCTGGCGAAGCGGATATAGGCGACCGAATCGAGACCCTTGAGCCCCTCCATCACCATCTCGCCGATTCGCCCCGAGCGCACTTCGCTTTCGCCCTGTGTCTCGAGCTGGCGCTGGATGCCCGAGACGAGCTTCTCGAGCCGCACCGCCTCGATCGGGCGCTTGCGCGCCGCGATCGAGACCGAACGCAGCAGCTTCTCGCGATCGAACGGCTCGCGCTTGTCCTCGCTCTTGAGCACCGTCAGCTCGCGCAGCTGGATCCGCTCGAACGTGGTGAAACGCGCTGCACACCCCTCGCACTGGCGCCGGCGGCGGATCGCACCGGCATCTTCGGTCGGGCGCGAATCCTTGACCTGGCTGTCTTCATGTCCGCAAAAGGGGCAGCGCATCTCTTATTTGTTCAACTTTCGATAAGCAGCATAGCCGGCGCCGAGCAAAGCGCCCGTCATCAGCGAAAACGGCAGCACGATCGCCGCCAGCGCACCGACGACGGCGCCGCCGACGATCCGGTTGCCTTCCTCGCCGCCAAGCAGCGTGCTGGTCTTGTCGACCGCGCTGTCGAGCACTTCGACGACATCCTCGCCAACGGCGCGGGCCATGTCTTCGAAGGTGGTCTTGGGTTTCTCGTCGCCAGCGGGATCGGTCATGTCAGCTCTCCGGGTAGATCGGGAACCGGTGACATAGTGCAATAACACGCTCCCGTACAGCGGCTTCTACCGCCGGGTCGCCGCCCTCGCCCTTCTGGCGCAGGCCGTCGAGCACGTCGGCGACCATGTTGCCGATCTCGCGGAACTCGGCGGGGCCAAAGCCGCGCGTCGTGCCCGCAGGCGTGCCGACGCGGATGCCGCTGGTCTTGGTCGGCGGCAGCGGATCGTTGGGGATGCCGTTCTTGTTGCACGTGATGTTCGCACGCTCGAGCGCTTCGTCGGCATCCTTGCCGGTGACGCCGAGCGGGGTGAGGTCGATCAGCGCGAGATGCGTGTCGGTCCCGCCCGAAACGATCTCGGCGCCGCGCTCCTTGAGCGTCGCCGCGAGCACCTTGGCGTTCTCCATCACCGCGGCGATGTAGCTCTTGAAGCCGGGTTCGAGCGCTTCGCCGAACGCGACCGCCTTGGCGGCGATGACGTGCATCAGCGGACCGCCCTGGAGCCCCGGGAACACCGCCGAGTTGAACTTCTTGCCGAGCGCCTCGTCATTGCTGAGGATCATGCCGCCGCGCGGGCCGCGCAGCGTCTTGTGCGTTGTCGTCGTTACGACATGCGCGTGCGGCAGCGGCGAGGGATGCAGGCCGGCCGCGACCAGTCCCGAGAAATGCGCCATGTCGACCAGGAAATAGGCGCCGACCTCATCCGCGATCGCGCGGAACTTGGCGAAATCGATCTGCCGCGGATAGGCCGAGCCACCCGCGATGATCAGCTTGGGGCTATGCTCGCGCGCCAGGCTCGCGACTTCGTCGAAGTCGATCAAGTGGCTGACCGGATCGACGCCGTACTGCACCGCATTGAACCACTTGCCCGACATCGCCGCGCGCGCACCGTGCGTCAGATGGCCACCGGCATCGAGGCTCATGCCGAGGATCGTCTCGCCGGGCTTCACCAAAGCGAGCATCACCGCCCCATTGGCCTGCGCGCCCGAATGCGGCTGGACGTTGACATAGGCGCAGTCGAACAGCTGCTTGGCACGGTCGATCGCCAGTTGCTCGACTTCGTCCGACGGGTGGCAGCCCTGATAATAGCGCTTGCCGGGATAGCCTTCGGCATATTTGTTGGTGAACACCGAGCCCTGCGCCTGCAGCACCGCCTTCGACACGATGTTCTCGGAGGCGATCAGCTCGATCTGCGTCTGCTCGCGCGTCAGTTCGTGCTGGACGCCCGCGAACACCGCCGGATCGGCCTCGGCCAGGCCGCGCGTGAAGAAGCCGTCGGGCTGGACGTCGTGGAGCGTGGTGGGGTTGGTGCTCATGCCGGATCCTTTGCGGGAGCTGGGGCGCCGAGCTTGTCGACGCGGGTTTGATGGCGGCCACCGGCGAAATCGGTGGTCAGGAAAGCGGTAATGCAGGCCTTGGCCATGTCCTCGCCGATCAGCCGCGCGCCGAGCGCGATGACGTTGGCGTCGTTATGCTCGCGTGCCAGCGCGGCGGACAGGGGTTCCGAGACGAGCGCGCAGCGCACCGCCGGGTTGCGGTTGACCGCGATCGAAATGCCGATCCCCGACCCGCACAGCGCGATACCGCGCTCGGCCGATCCCGCCGCGATCGCTTCGGCCAGCTTGAACCCGAAATCGGGATAATCGACGCGCGCATCGCTGTCGGGACCGAGATCGACGACGTCATGCCCCTGCCCGGCGAGCCAGGCGGCAAGTATGCCCTTTAGCGCAAAGGCGGCGTGGTCGGAGGCAATGGCGATGCGCAAAGCGAAGGCACTCCCAATTCGATTGAGCGGATCGGCAGCGCTTTAGCCAAGCATCCGCGCAATTGCCACACTCAAGCCAGCAGAATTGCCGTGCGGCGATTGCGATACCCGCGACAGCTGGCTAGGGTGTTGATCAATGATAGATTCGACGCCTCGCGCTTCCGTCAACTCCGCCGCCGGGACACCCGAAGCGGCGCGTCTTCGGCTCGTCGAGACGCTGGTCCGTACCGGCGAGGAAGACCGCGCGGCCTTTCGCGATCTCTATTCGCTGACCTCGGCGAAGCTATTCGGCATCTGCTACCGTATCTGCGGCGAAAGGCAGGCTGCGGAAGACGTGTTGCACGACGTATATCTCACCATCTGGAAACGCGCCGGCGCCTACGAACCCGCGCGCGCAAGCCCGATCACCTGGCTCGCGACGATCGCGCGCAACCGCGCGATCGATTGGCAGCGTGCGCAGACCGTGCGCCGCGCATCGCCGATCGAAGATGCGCCCCCGATCCTCGATACCGCGCCGCTTGCCAGCGATGTGCTGCTCGAGGCCGAATCGACGCACCAGCTGCACGCTTGCCTCGACAGCCTCGAGGAACGCCAGCGCGCCGCGATCCGCACGGCGTTCTTCGACGGCGTGACCTATGCCGAGCTCGCCGAGCGCGAGGCGGTGCCGCTTGGCACTATGAAGAGCTGGGTGCGGCGCGGTCTCGCGCGGCTCAAAGCGTGTCTCGAGGGATGAGCGACGTGCTGCCCCCCGACGTCCGCGACGACGATCTGCCCGACACGATGGCGGGCGAATTCGCGCTTGGCCTGCTCGACGGCGACGCGCGCGCCGCCGCGACCCGGCGTGTGCTCGCCGAGCCCGGCTTTGCGCGCGAGGTCGAGGCGTGGCGCACGCACCTCGCGCAATTGTTCGACCTGTGGCCCGAAATGCCCGCGCCCGATCTGTTCGCACGGATCGAGCGCTCGCTCTATGGCGCCCCCGCGCCAAGCGTCGTCGCACTGCCGGCGCGCGCGCCGAGCAAATTCTGGCCGAGCTTGGCTGCGTTTTCGAGCGTTGCCGCCGCGGGTTTGCTCGTCGTGCTGTTCACCCGCCCGCTGCCCGTGCCGCAACCCCCGGTCGCGCCCCGCGTCGTGGTCGAGACCGGTCCGACGCTGGTCGCCTCGATCACCCCGACCGCCAAGGGCACCCCGGTCACCGTGGTGTACGACGCGCGCGCCGGATCGCTGCGGCTGACCGAGGCGAGCCTGGCCGACGCGAAGCGCACCGCCGAACTGTGGGTCATTCCAGCGGGCGGGACGCCGCATTCGCTCGGCTTGCTCCAGACGCATGGCGGCACGGCGTTGACGCTCAATGCGGCCAATCGCGCGCGGCTTGCCGCAGGTGCGACGCTTGCCGTTTCGCTCGAGCCGATCGGCGGATCGCCGACGGGTCTGCCGACCGGGCCGGTGGTCGCGACGGGTGCGCTGTCGCGCGTCTAGGCGTCGGGTAAAGCGTCGGCACATTTCCAATAGGTCCGGTTGCATCCATACCCGGGTTTCGAGCGTATATCCGGCACGTCCGGACCACCGGGCGATCCGTTGGAGAGAACGCACATGACTCGCACCTTCCGCACCTCGATCGTCGCTGCAGCGATTGCGCTCAGCGGTGCCTCGCTCGCTTATGCCCAGACCAATCCGATGGTCGGCGGCGCCGCCATGTACCCGACGAAGAACATCGTCGAGAACGCCGTCAATTCGAAGGACCACACGACGCTCGTCGCCGCAGTCAAGGCTGCCGGCCTGGTCGAGACGCTGAGCGGCCCTGGCCCCTTCACCGTCTTCGCGCCGACCAACGCGGCCTTCGCCAAGCTGCCCAAGGGCACGGTGACCACGCTGCTCAAGCCCGAGAACAAGGACACGCTGACCTCGGTCCTGACCTATCACGTCGTCCCCGGCACGATCACCGCGCAGGACATCGCCGCCAAGGCGAAGGCCAACATGGGCAAGGCGACCTATGCCACCGTCCAGGGCGGCACGCTGACCTTCATGAAGTCGGGCAACGGCTGGGGCATCATGGATGCCAAGGGCCACAAGGGTAAGGTCACGATCGCCAACGTGATGCAGTCGAACGGCGTGATCCACGTCATCGACACCGTGATGATGCCATAAAAAATTGTCGCAGCGGGGTGCATCCAGCGATGTACCCCGCGCGTACCTACCGTGTCGCTGCCCCAAGCAGCGGCGTGTAACACCGTCGTCGGATCCCCTCCTTTGCGACGAACGGTGGCGTAAACGGACCTGTCGGCCCCCCTTTAGCCGGCAGGTCCTTTTCATTTAGACGCTATCCCGTCATGGAAGCGTCACCGGATCGTCGTAGTGCGTGCGCGCCACCGCGCGCCGCATCCCTGGCGTGATCGTCCGGCGGGAGAGTTCATCATGGCCAATGCCCTCCGATCGCTCAAGGACCGCGTCGTCCACCGCCCCGGCACTCGCGCGGTCAAGAACCGCGCAGTGCGCAACGCGGTGCTCCAGCACAAGCATATGTCAAAGCAGGGTTTGCTCGAGCGCGCCTTCACTTTCGCGTTCCGCGGGCTCGTCTATGCGCAGATCTGGGAAGATCCCGCGGTCGACATGGAAGCGCTCGCGATCACGCCCGACAGCCATGTCGTCACGATCGCCTCGGGCGGGTGCAACATGATGTCGTACCTTACCGCCAACCCGCGCGCGATCACCGCGGTCGATCTCAACCCAGCGCATATCGCGCTCAACAAATTGAAGCTCGTCGCCGCGCGGCATCTGCCCGATTACGACGCCTTCCACCGCTTCTTCGCGCAGGCCAACAGCCGCCAGAACGTGCTCGCCTATCAAACCTATATCCGCCCGCATCTCGACGCGACGACGCTCGCCTATTGGGAAGGCCGCGACATGGTCGGGCGCCGGCGGATCGGCGGGTTCGCCAAGAACGTCTACAAGCGCGGGCTGCTCGGCAATTTCATCGGCGTCGCGCATCTGCTCGCGCGGCTCAACGGGGTGAACCCCAAGATCCTGCTCACCGCGAAATCGATCGAGGAACAGCGCGAGATCTTCGACCGCGAATTTGCGCCGTTCTTCGACAAGGGCTTCGTCAAGTGGATCACCGACCAGCCCGCATCGCTGTTCGGGCTCGGCATCCCGCCCGCGCAGTACGAGGCGCTCGCCGGCGACGAGAAGATGGCGGTGGTGCTGCGTGAGCGGCTCGAGAAGCTCGCTTGCGATTTCGACATCAAGGACAATTATTTCGCCTGGCAGGCGTTCGGCCGTGGCTATGGCAAGGATGCCGCCGCCCCGCTGCCGCCCTATCTCCAGCGCGACCATTATGACGAGATCGTCGCGCGCGCGTCGCGGATCGAAGTCTGCCACGTCAATTTCGCCGAATATCTGCGCGAGCAAGGCGACGCCTCGCTCGATCGCTACATCCTGCTCGATGCGCAGGACTGGATGACCGACGCGCAGCTGAGCGACCTGTGGAGCGAGATCACGCGCACCGCCAAGCCCGGCGCGCGCGTGCTGTTCCGCACCGCGGGCGAGCCGACCATCCTGCCCGGCCGCGTGCCCGATGCGGTCCTCGGCAAATGGCAGTATCGCGCCGAGGATTCGCTCGATTACACCAAGCGCGATCGCTCCTCGATCTATGGCGGCGTCCACCTCTACGTGCTCGGATGAACGACGCGGCAGCGGTCGAGGCGGCGTCGGGGCATGCCGGGCAGATGGATGCAATCTACCGTTCGCAGCGCCACATCTATGACCTGACGCGTAAATACTATCTGCTCGGGCGCGATGCGCTGATCGCCGGGATCGCACCGCCCGCTGGCGGCAGCGTGCTCGAGATCGGCTGCGGCACCGGGCGCAACCTGATCGCGGCCGCGCGGGCGTGGCCCGACGCGCGCTTCTTCGGCATCGATATTTCGGAAGCGATGCTCGAGACCGCGCGCGCGAAGGTCGCCGCGGCGGGCCTCTCGGACAAGATCGTGCTCGCACAAGGCGATGCGACCGCGTTCGATTCGACGGCCCTGTTCGGTGTGAGCACGTTCGACCGGATCTTCCAGAGCTACACGCTGTCGATGATCCCCGACTGGCGCGGCGCGATCCGCGAGGGTGCCGAGAAGCTCGCGCCGGGCGGCCGGCTCGATGTGGTCGATTTCGGTCAGCAGGAGCGCTTGCCGCGGGTTTTCCGCAGCGCGCTGTTTGCGTGGCTCGACAAGTTCGACGTCTCGCCGCGCGCGACGCTCCAGCCTGCGCTGATCGAGGCCGCCTCCGAGACCGGCGGCACCGCGCGCTTCACCCCGCTATATCGCGGCTATGCCTGGTCGGGCAGCATCCGGCGGCCGGCAGCATGAACCCGCCACAGCTTCCGCGCTGGCTCGGCCTTGCCGGCCTGCTACCGCAGATCGCGGCGGTAGCGGTGGTATTGAGCGGCGACGGCGCGCTGCGCTTTTCCGCACTGTCGATGGGCTACGCCTATGCCGCGTTGATCCTGAGCTTCCTCGGCGGGCTGTGGTGGGGTGTCGCGGCGAGCCATGAGCGTCCGCCCGAATGGCTGTGGGTCGCCGCGATCGTGCCGTCGCTTTTTGCCTTGGCGAGCGCAGTCCCCTGGGCGGTCGGCGAACCGTGGCCGGGGCCGTCGCTGATCCTGCTGGGTGTCGCGCTGATCGCCGCGCTTGGCGTCGACCATTTGCTCGCCAGGCGCGGGCTCGTCCCGGTGTGGTGGATGCGGTTGCGGATCCCGCTATCGCTCGGCCTCGGGCTGCTGACGCTGCTGCTCGGGATCGCCTGACCGATCAGTGGCCGAAGAGCAGCCACAGCAGCAGGATGACGGGGATCGGCACGCCGATCAGCCACAAGATACACCCTTTACCCATCGCGCAATCTCCTGATTTCAAGGGGAAACGGGCCGGGCGCTCGCTGGTTCCGTGGCGCTCGCGTGCGCGGCGCGGGCATGGTATCCTTGCGGGCATGAACAAGCCGGTCCGCCTCGCCGTCGAGTCCGTCCCAGAGACGCTGTTCACCGCGCGCGAGTATCTGCGGATGCACGACGCTGGCGCCTTCAACGACATGAACGTCGAGCTCGTCCGGGGGGAATTGCGCAAGATGATGTCCGGGGGCTTCTCGCATGGTGCGCTGAACGCCAGGCTGATCGCGAAACTGATCCCCGCCTATTCCGCAACCGACCGTTGCTTGGCAGTCGATCTGATGATCGGTATCGGTCCGCTAACGATCCGCGGTGCGGACATCGCGGTCGTGATGCCCGACGTACCGTCGAGTGGCCCAGTCCCTCCGGATCGCGTCGTGCTGATCGTCGAGGTCTCCGTGACCACACTCGGCACCGATCTCGGCGAAAAGCAGGCTGAATATGCGACCGCCGGCGTGCCGGACTATTGGGTCGCCGATGTCGAAGCGCGCGTCATGCACGTGATGCGGTCGCCCGAAGGCGACCGCTACGCCGAACGCTCCGTCGTCGCGTTCGACCAGCCGCTCGCGGTGCCGGGCACGGCCGAGACGATCGTCGTCGCCTAGGCCGCCTTGCGCAGCTCCAACCGGCCCCAGATCTCGACCAGGGCATCCGTCAGTTCGCGCATCATCGCTTCGTCATGCGCCGGGCCAGGCGTGAAGCGCAGCCGCTCGGTGCCGCGCGGCACCGTCGGGTAGTTGATCGGCTGGACGTAGACGCCGTATTCGGCGAGCAGGATGTCGCTGATCTTCTTCGCCTTGATCGGATCGCCGACCATCAGCGGAACGATATGCGTCGTCGAATCCATCACAGGGAGCCCGGCCCCGGCAAACAGCGTCTTGAGCATCGTGGCGGCAGCCTGTTGCCCGTCGCGCTCGACGCTCGACGCCTTGAGATGGCGCACCGCGGCAAGCGCCCCCGCGACCAGCACCGGCGACAGCGAGGTCGTGAAGATGAACCCCGGCGCGTACGAGCGGATCACGTCGATGATCGTCTGGTCGGCGCTGATATAGCCGCCCATCACACCGATCGCCTTGCCGAGCGTGCCTTCGATGATCGTCAGCCGGTGGGCGACGCCGTCGCGCTCCGAAATGCCACCGCCGCGCGCGCCGTACATGCCGACGGCATGGACTTCGTCGAGATAGGTCAGTGCATTGTAGCGGTCAGCCAGATCGCAAATCTCGGCGATCGGCGCGACATCGCCATCCATCGAATAGACGCTCTCGAAGGCGATCAGCTTGGGCACGGTCGGATCGGCAGCGGCAAGCAGTTCCTCGAGATGCGCAACGTCGTTGTGGCGGAAGACGTGCTTCTCGCACCCCGAATTGCGGATCCCCGCGATCATCGAGGCGTGGTTGAGCTCGTCCGAGAAGATCACGCAGCCCGGCAGCACCTTGGCGAGCGTCGCGAGCGTCGCCTCGTTCGAGACATAGCCGCTGGTGAACAGCAGCGCGCCTTCCTTGCCGTGCAGATCGGCAAGCTCGCCCTCGAGATCGACATGGTAATGCGTGTTGCCGCCGATGTTGCGCGTTCCGCCCGAGCCCGCGCCGACGTCGTGGAGCGCATGTTCCATCGCCGCGATCACTTCCGGGTGCTGGCCCATCGCCAGATAATCGTTCGAGCACCACACCGTGATCGGCTTGGGTCCGTTATGCCCGGCAAAGCAGCGCGCGTTGGGGAACGCACCCTTGTTGCGCAGGATATCGATGAAGACGCGGTAGCGCCCCTCGACATGCAAGCGATCGATCGCTTGCGTGAAGATCCGGGAGTAATCGACTCCGCGAGGCGGTGTGTCCACGTCCATCGCCGCGATCTAGTCCTTCATCGCCCGGAATTCCAGCGCGTTTACGCGATCAGCGTGATCGAACGGGTGGTCATAATGTCTCACGTCGCGCGAGACCGAAGCGCGCGAGCGCCGGCGCCAGCGCATCGGTCGACGCATCGCTCGCGGTGAACACCGCGCGTCCGTCGCCCGCTGCATCGGGCCAATCCTGCCCCGCGGTGAGGAACGCGATCCGGCGCGCGATCCCGGCGCTGCCATCGACGAAGGTCACCGGGTACCGCGCGGCGGCGGCGAGCTCGTCGGCGGCGAGCGGGAAATGCGTGCAGGCGTTGACGATCGTGTCGATCCGTTCGCCGCCCGGCTGGCCGAACAGGCCGTCGAGGATCGCGGCATAGCGCGCCGGATCGGTCGCGTGGCCGTGGAGCTTTGCCTCGGCGAGTTCGACGAGCTCAGCCGAGCCGTGGCGCAGCACCGTGCAGTCGCTCGCGAAGCGCGCCGCGAGATCGTCGACATAGGGCTGGCGCACCGTCGCATTGGTGCCGAGCACCCCGATCACGCGCGTCTTGCTGACCAAGGCGGCGGGCCTGATCGCCGGGACGGTTCCCACGACAGGCACGTCGAGCGCCTCGCGCACCGCCGCGAGCGCGATCGTCGACGCCGTGTTGCACGCAATCACGATCAGCCGCGGGCGATAGCGTTCGGCGAGTCGCCCGAGCAGCGCGGGGACGCGCGCGGCGATCTCGGCCTCGCTTTTGGTCCCGTACGGGAAGCCCGCCGAATCGGCGACATACACCACCGGCATCCGCGGCAGCAGCGCGCGCGCCGCGCCGAGCACCGATAGCCCGCCAATCCCAGAGTCGAAAAACAGTACCGGCCGTGCATCCATCGGCGCGCAATACCGCGCTGGTCGCATTTGACAAAGTACCGGGTAGCGCGAGAGTGTTCCCGCAGCGCGCCCGGGCATGCTATGCTCGGTTCGCTTGGGGGCTGAAACCGTGTCGATGGAAACTTTCTGGATGGCACCTGCCGCCGCGCTGGTGCTTGGCTATCTGCTGGGCTCGATCCCGTTCGGCGTGGTGCTGACGCAGATGGCGGGCGCGGGCGATCTGCGCACGATCGGGTCGGGCAATATCGGCGCGACCAACGTCCTGCGCACTGGACGCAAGGGCCTCGCCGCGGCGACGCTGCTGCTCGATGCGTTCAAGGGTTTTGCGGCGGTGTGGATCGCCGAACGCTATCTCGGCGGCGCTGGCGTAATCGCCGCCGCCGCGGCGTTCCTCGGGCATTGCTACCCGGTCTGGCTCGGCTTCAAGGGCGGCAAGGGCGTCGCGACCTTGCTCGGCATCGTGCTCGCGCTGCATTGGCCGATCGGGCTGGTCTATGCGGTCGTATGGATCGCCTTGCTCGCGATCTTCCGGATCTCGTCGCTCGCCGGCATGCTCGCCGCGATCAGCGCGCCGCTGAGCGCCGCCTCTTTCTCGCGGTTCGACCTCGTGCTGCTGCTGCTCGCGCTCGCGCTGATCGTGGTGTGGAAGCACCGCGCGAACATCGAACGGCTGGTCGGCGGGGTCGAGCCGCGCGTCGGCAGCAAACATGGCTGATACCGGGCGGGAGACCGGCGCGATCGCCCGCCTCCGCCTGATTCGCACGCCGCAGATCGGCCCGGTCAGCTATGCGCAGTTGCTCGCACGCTACGGCACTGCCGCGGCAGCCCTCGACGCGCTCCCACACCTCGCCACCCGCGGCGGTGGCGCTCCGCCGCCGATCGCGCCGGTCGCGCTCGCCGAGCGTGAGCTCGCGCACGCCGCGCGGCTCGGCGCGCGGCATCTGTTCCTCGGCGATCCCGACTATCCCGATCTGCTCGCCGAACTCGACGATGCGCCGCCCGTCGTCATGCTGCGCGGGCGAACCGAGTTGCTTGCCCGCACGACGATCGCGATGGTCGGCGCGCGCAACGCGTCGGCGGCGGCGTGTCGCTTCGCGCGCCAGCTCGCCGCCGAGCTCGGGCAGGACGACGTCACGATCGTCTCGGGCCTGGCGCGCGGCGTCGACACCGCGGCGCATATCGGTTCGATCGCGACGGGAACAATCGGCGTGATCGCGGGCGGGATCGACGTGGTCTATCCGCCCGAAAACGCCGCGCTGCAGGACCGCATCGCCAGCGAAGGCCTGCTGATCGCCGAGCAACCACCCGGCACCGAGCCGCGCGCGCGCCATTTCCCCTATCGCAACCGCATCATCGCCGGGCTCGCGCTCGGCACGGTGGTGGTCGAGGCCGCGCCCAAATCGGGATCGCTGATCACCGCGCGGCTGGCGGGGGAGCTTGGCCGCGAGGTGATGGCGGTCCCCGGCAGCCCGCTCGACCCGCGCGCGCAAGGCTGCAACGGGCTGATCCGCGACGGCGCGACGCTCGTGCAGAACGCCGCCGATGTGCTCGAAAGCATACGCCCGATCGACCGCCGGATGGTCCGCACCACGCGCACGCCGTTCGCCGCGCCGCCACCCGCCGATGCGACCGACGTCGAACGGCGCGATGTCGTCGGTCTGCTCGGCCCCGTCCCGGTCGCGATCGACGAACTCATCCGCCAGTCGGGGCATGGCCCGGCGATCGTCCAGACGGTGCTGCTCGAGCTCGAACTCGCCGGGCGGCTCGAACGACACGCTGGCGGTCGAGTCGCGCTGCTCGATTTCTCCGGCTGAGCACGGTCGCGGCTGCGAATAACGCCAAGATCTGACCGCTGGGCAGGGACGGGAGCCGACTCTGCACAGTCAAACGCTCCAACCACCGCGCATATCGGGCGCTCGAGAAACTTCGGCTTGCGCCGATCGTTACGCCGCCGCAGCAGACCTGCACTTACGCGGAGCCGATGCCTTGCCCTTTCTGCACAGTCCGACACGTTTCCTCATGCACTATGTCGCCGCGCGCCCGTGGATCTTCGTGACGCTCGGCCTGCTCGTCGCCGTCGCCTCGATCAGCGCGATCGGCGTGCAATATGCGATGAAACTGCTGATCGACGCGATGACCGGCGGGGTGCGCGCGCGCGGCACGGTCTATGCCGCGCTTGCGGGCTTTCTCGGGCTCGTCATCCTCGAGAGTCTGTTGCAGCGCGCCTCGGCGCTGACGCTGGGCCAGGCGACGGTCAGCTCGGGCGTCGGCATCCGGCTCGACATGGTCAATTACCTCACCGGCCACCAGATGCCGTTCTTCCAGAACCAGCGCGCCGGGTCGCTCGGGCACCGCATTTCGGGGCTGGCGGGGATCTTCGGCGCGATCATGCACCGGCTGCTGCGCGAAGTGACGCCGCCGCTGATCGCGTTTGCCGGCGCGATGCTGATCTTCGTCACGATCGACGCCGCGATGGCCGCGGTGCTCGGCGGCGTCTTCCTCGTCGTCACTGCGATCCTGATCGTGCTCGGCTTGCGCGGCCACGTCCACCACACCGCCTTTGCGCAACATGCCGGGCGCGCGGGCGGCGAGCTGATCGACATGATCGGCAATATCTGGGTGGTGAAGGCATTCGCCGCGCGCGACCGCGAGCTCGACCGGCTCGAGGGGTTTCTCGACAAGGAAGCCGATGCGCAGCGGCGCGGCTGGTTCTTCGTCGAGCAGATGCGCGGGCTCCACGATCTTGCGCTGGCGGCAATGGTCGGTGGGACGCTCGTCTGGGCGATCGGGCGCTGGTCGACCGGCGCGATCTCGACCGGCGACGTCGTCATCATCAGCACGATGACCTTCCGCATCCTCAACGGCTCGCGCGATCTCGCGATGGCGGTGATCGATACCAGCCAGCAGTTCAGCTATCTGCGCGAAACGCTCGACATCATCGGTGTGCCGCAGACGCTCAGCGACGCGCCCGATGCGACGCGGCTGCGCGTCGGCGAGGGCACCGTCAAGCTCGCTAACGTCACCTTCGGCTACGATCCGCGCGATCCGATCATCCACGATCTGTCGCTCACCGTCCCTGCCGGGCAGAAGATCGGGATCGTCGGTTCATCGGGCGCGGGCAAATCCTCGCTGCTCCAGCTGATCCAGCGCTTCCACGATCCGCAGATCGGCAACCTGACGATCGACGGCCAGCGGATCGACCATGTCACGCAGGAATCGCTGCGCGATGCGATCGCGGTCGTGCCGCAGGAAGTGTTGCTGTTCCACCGCTCGGTGATCGACAATATCCGCATCGCGCGTCCCGATGCGAGCGACGAGGACGTCCACGCCGCCGCCGAGGCGGCCGGCTGCGACGATTTCATCCGCCGCCTGTCGCACGGCTACGACACCGTCGTCGGCGAGCGCGGCGCCAATCTGTCGGGCGGACAACGCCAGTTAATCGGCATCGCGCGCGCCTTCCTCAAGAACGCGCGGGTCGTGCTGCTCGACGAAGCGACCAGCGCGCTCGATTCAGAAAGCGAGCTCGAGGTGCAGGCCGGGCTCGACGCGCTGGTCCGCAACCGCACGGTGATCGCGGTGGCGCACCGGCTGTCGACGATCGTCGGGTTCGACCGCGTGATCGTCGTCGACAAGGGCCGGATCATCGAGGACGGGCCGCCGCAGCAGCTGTTGCGCCAGAAAGGCGGGGCGTTCCGGCAATTGTGGCTGATGCAGGTCGAGGGGCTCGACCGTCAGCCGAGTCGTTCGCGCGATCTCGCTGCGGCTGGCGGACGGCTGCGCGACGTTTCGGTCGAGCGCGGGCGCAAATTGGGAGGCGCGATGCTGACCGCGTGGAGCAACCTGGCCGAGCGCGAGCGGGGATAACGGGTTTGGCGCGGCGCGACAAATCGCTGTCCCAGGGCGCAGCGCTTGTGGCATGAGGCGCCGCGATGCGCTCTCCCCTCCCCCTCGAAGCGGCGCGCGTCGCAGCTCCCAAGCGCTTCGCGTGCTCGACCTGGCGCTCGGCCCATGGCTTGACGCCGCCGCCCTCGTCTCTCCATCCTCGCGCGTACACGTAAGGACGCTTTGAACCACCATGCAGCTTGTCATCGTAGAATCGCCCGCCAAGGCGAAGACCATCGAGAAATATCTCGGTTCTGACTATCGCGTGCTCGCAAGCTACGGCCATGTCCGCGATCTGCCGCCCAAGGACGGATCGGTGAACCCCGATGAGGGCTTCGCGATGGAATGGGAGAATTACGCCGACAAGACCAAGCAGCTGAAAGCGATCACCGATCTCGCCAAGACCGCCGACCGTCTGATTCTCGCGACCGATCCCGATCGCGAAGGCGAGGCGATTTCGTGGCACGTCCAGGAAGTGCTGCGCAATCGCAAGGCGCTGCCCAAGGACGTCCAGCGCGTCACCTTCAACGCGATCACCAAGGCGACGGTGACCGAGGCGATGAAGCATCCGCGCGAGCTCGATACCGATCTGATCGACGCGTACCGCGCACGCCGCGCGCTCGACTATCTCGTCGGCTTTACGCTCTCGCCGGTGCTGTGGCGCAAACTCCCCGGCGCCAAGTCGGCGGGCCGCGTCCAGTCGGTCGCGCTCCGACTCATCGTCAGCCGCGAGCGCGAGATCGAAGCCTTCCGCGCGCAGGAATATTGGTCGGTCGTGGCCGACATGGAGCAGGACGGCACGCTGTTCCAAGCGCGGCTCGTCCAGTTCGAGGGCAAGAAGCTCGACCGCCTGTCGATCGGCGAAGAGGGCACGGCGATGCGCGCCAAGGCCGCGGTCGAGGCGGGGCGCTTCACCGTCCAGACGGTCGAAGTGAAGCCCGCGACGCGCAACCCGCCGCCGCCCTTCACGACCTCGACGCTCCAGCAGGAGGCTTCGCGCAAGCTCGGCTTCTCGGCCGACCACACGATGCGGATCGCGCAAGGCCTCTACGAGGACGGCGCGATCACCTATATGCGCACCGACGGCGTGCAGATGGATTCGAGCGCGATCTCCGCCGCGCGTCTCGCCGTCGCCAACCGCTACGATGCGAGCTACGTCCCCGACAAGCCACGCGTCTATCAGACCAAGGCGAAGAACGCGCAGGAAGCGCACGAAGCGATCCGCCCGACCGATTTCGCCAAGGACAAGGCCGGCGGCGGCGACCATGCGCGGCTCTACGACCTGATCTTCAAGCGCGCGCTCGCCAGCCAGATGGCGTCGGTGCGGATGGAGCGCACCACGGTCGAGATGCTCGACGGCACCGGCCAGACCGGCTTGCGCGCGACCGGCCAGGTCGTGCTCTTCCCCGGCTATCTCGCGCTCTACGAAGAAGGCTCGGACGACACGCAGGACGAGGACGCGCGCCGCCTGCCGCGGCTGCGCGAGGGCGACGCCCCCGCCAAGAAGGGCGTCACCGCCGAGCAGCACTTCACCCAGCCGCCACCGCGCTTCTCCGAAGCGTCGCTGGTCAAGCGCCTCGAAGAGCTCGGCATCGGCCGCCCATCGACCTATGCCTCGATCATCAAGACGCTGAAGGACCGCGAATACGTCCGCGTCGAGAAGAACCGCTTCTTCGCCGAGGAATCGGGGCGCCTCGTGACGGCGTTCCTCGAACGCTTCTTCGAGAAATATGTGAGCTACGATTTCACCTCGGGCCTCGAGGACGAGCTCGACGAAGTCTCGGGCGGCCGCGCCGAATGGCAGGCGGTGCTCGAGGCGTTCTGGCGCGACTTCAAGCCGCGCACGACCGAGGTGATGGAGCAGAAGCCGTCTGAGGTGACCGCCGAGCTCGACAAGTTCCTCGAGCCCTATCTCTTCCCGGCGCAGGCCGATGGCAGCGACCCGCGCCTGTGCCCGCACTGCGGCCAGGGGCATCTCGCGCTGCGCGGCGGCAAGTTCGGCGCGTTCGTCGCGTGTTCGAACTATCCCGACTGCAAATACACCCGCCGCTTCGGCCAGCCGGGTGCGGCTGGCGAGGATGCAGGACCCGAGACGCTCGGCGAGGATCCCGAGACCGGCCTGCCGGTCGAGCGCAAATCGGGGCGCTTCGGTCCGTATATCCAGATCGGCGAAGGCGAGACGCGCAAGATGGCGTCGATCCCGAAGGATATTGGCGAGCTCGATCTCGAATGGGCGCTGAAGCTGCTGTCGTTGCCACGCACCGTCGGCACGCATCCCGAGACCGGCGAGCCGATCACCGCGGCGATCGGCCGTTATGGTCCGTATCTGAAGCATGCCGGCAAATATGCGCGGCTGACATCGACCGAGGACGTGTTCGAAACGGGCATGAACGCCGCGGTCGTCAAGCTGGCCGAAGCTGCAGCGGGTGGTGGGCGGCAACAGCGCGGCGCGCAGGCCCCGCTGAAAGTGCTCGGGCTGCATCCGCGCAGCGAGGCCGAGATCAAGCTGATGGAGGGGCGCTACGGCGCCTACGTCACCGACGGCACGACCAACGCGACGCTGCCCAAGTCGATCGAGAAGGATGCGCTGACGCTCGAGGAAGCGGCGCAGTTGATCGACGCACGCGCAGCGGCGGCACCGCCGGCGAAGGGCAAGAAGAAGCCTGCGGCGAAGAAGGCGCCTGCCAAGAAAGCGGCAGCCAAAAAGCCTGCGGCCGAAACAGCCGCGGCAAGCGCGCCAGCCGTCAAAAAGGCACCCGCGAAGAAGCCGGCGGCGAAAAAGCCCGCGGCGAAGAAAGCCCCTGCCAAGAAAGTCGCGGCAGCGGCGGAGTGAGGATCAGGCGGCGCGGCGCTGCCGGCTGACGAGCACGGCACGCGCCGCGGCCTGCGCGGCGGCGATCTCGCGCGCGGTCATGTCCTCGGCGATGTCGCGGCGGCAATCCTTGGCGATCTCGCTGCCGGCGACGGCGGCGAGATTGAACCATTTATGCGCTTCGATCAGGTCGATCCCGACGCCCGCGGCGCCGCTCGAATAGACCATGCCGAGTTCGTAACAGGCGTCGGCATCCCCGAGCGCCGCGTCGGCAACGCGACTGTCGGTCAGGAATTGTGCGTGCTTCAGGCTCGTGCCCATGTCGTAAACCCCCGTTAACCATCTCTGTGAGCACGACCATGCCGCAGGGAGATCAACAAAAGGTTAACGACAATTAGGCATGATCGCGCGGCGGCACGGCGAGGTTGTCGATCAGCCGGGTCGCGCCGATTTTCGCTGCGGCAACGAGCCGCCGCGCCCGCTCGGGATCGGTCCCCGGGGTCAGCGTCAGCGCGTCCACCAGTTCGAGATAATCGACCACGAACCCCGCCGCGATCAGCGCCTCGCGCGCACTCGCCAGCGCTGCGTCGGCATCGTCGCCGCGCGCGATCGCCTTGGCCGCCACGCCGAGCGCACGCGGCAGCGCGACCGCGGCGACACGCTGCGCATCGTCGAGATAGATGTTGCGCGACGAGAGCGCGAGCCCGTCATCGTCGCGCTGCGTCGGCACGCCCTGAATCTCGATCCCGAAATCGAGATCGGCGACCATCTGGCGGATCACCGCGAGCTGCTGGAAATCCTTCTCGCCGAACAAGGCGATATCGGGCCGGACCTGGTTGAACAATTTGGCGACGACGGTCGCGACGCCGTCGAAATGCCCAGGCCGCGACACGCCGTCGAGCCCCTCGCTCACCCCCGACACCGAAATCTTGGTGGCGAAGCCCGTGGGGTACATCACTTCGACCGGCGGCAGCCAGAGCAGGTCGCAGCCCGCCTCGGCCAGCATCCGGGCGTCCGCGCTCTCGCGGCGCGGATAGCGCGAGAGATCCTCGTTGGGGCCGAACTGCGTCGGATTGACGAAGATCGACGCGACGACCTTGCGCCCCGGCCGCTTCGCCGCCTCGATCAAGGCGAGGTGCCCGGCGTGGAGCGCCCCCATCGTCGGCACGAGCGCGATGCTCGCGCCGCCGTCGCGCAAGGCGCCAATCCCGGAACGGAGCGCTTCAAGGGTACGGATGGTTTGCACGGGTCGGTGCCCTTCGGTAAAGACGCTTGGATTGGGCGCGCCTTCTATGAGGCTCGCCCCCACCGAACAAGACGGGAAGCAACCACGTTGGCGACTGCTGCGCGAAAACCACATATCATTGTCTTTGCCAACGAAAAAGGCGGCACGGGCAAATCGACCACCGCGGTCCATGTCGCGATCGCGCTGCAGGCGCGCGGCGCGCAAGTCGCCGCGTTCGACCTCGATCATCGCCAGCGCACGATGGGCCGCTATTTCGACAATCGTGCCGCAACGGTACAGCGCACCGGCCGCGAACTGCCGATTCCGCGCCACGCCACGCATGACGGCGAAAGCGAGGACCGCTTCAACGACGTGTTCGCCGCGCTGGCGGAAGATGCTGACTTCCTCGTGATCGACACCCCCGGCCGCGACGATCCGTTCGCGCGGATCGCGGCGAGCCGCGCCGACACGCTCGTCACGCCGATGAACGACAGTTTCGTCGATTTCGATCTGATCGGCCAGGTCCATCCCGAAACGTACAAGGTCACGCGGCCGAGCTTCTATGCCGAGCTGATCTGGGACGCGCGGAAGATCCGGGCCAAGGCCGACGGCTCGACGATCGACTGGGTGGTGCTGCGCAACCGCGTCCAGCACATCGAGGCGCGCAACATGCGCCGCGTATCCGAAGCGCTCGACCAGCTCGCCAAGCGCGTCGGTTTCCGCATCGTGCCGGGGCTCGGCGAACGCGTGATCTATCGCGAGCTGTTCCCGGCCGGCCTGACGATGCTCGATTCGGGCGAGTTCGGGTCGATGGGGCTGGCGCATGTCGCCGCGCGCCAGGAGCTGCGCGAGATGATGGGCGCGCTCGCCCTGCCCGAGACCGTCGTCCCGCTCGTCGCCTGATGGGCAAGCTGCTCCTCATCGCCGCGATCCTGATCGGCGGATGGCTGTTGCTGCGGCCGCGGCCCAAGCCGGCGCCGCGGGTCGGCGAGGCCGAGGCGCGCGCAGTGCTCGGCGTCGGCGCGGGGGCCGACGAAGCGACGATCCGGGCGGCGCATCGGCGCTTGGTGTCCGCCGTCCATCCCGATAGAGGCGGCTCGGCCGATCTGACGCGCCGGATCAACGCCGCGCGCGACGTCCTGCTGCGGCGCTAATATCTGGAAATCTTGAACCTTTTGGTCGCTCGCGGCTTGGGTCAGAGCCAGTATTGCAGGAGCCCGCATGACGCATCGTTTCGACCCTAGTTCGCTGCGCGAATATGACATTCGCGGGATCGTCGGGAAAACGCTGGGCGAGGCCGATGCCGACGCGATCGGCCGCGGCTTCGGCACGCGCGTGCGCCGCGCCGGTGGCCGCCGCGTCGCGGTCGGCTATGATGGCCGCCTCTCCTCGCCGATACTCGAAGCCGCGCTGGTCGAAGGTCTCGTCGCGGTCGGGATCGACGTCGTGCGGATTGGCCGTGGTCCGACGCCGATGCTCTATTACGCCGAGGCGACGCTAGAGGTGGATGGCGGCATCGAGATAACCGGCAGCCATAACCCCGCCGACTATAACGGCTTCAAGCTGGTGCTGCAGCACGCGCCGTTTTTCGGCGCAGACATTCAAGCGCTTGGTCAAATGGCCGCGGACGGCGATTGGGACACGGTCGACGCAGAGGATCGCGGCGTGGTTTCGACGTTCGACATCGAGGACGATTATGTCGGCCGCCTCGTCGCTGGCTATGCCGGCGGCAGCTACAAGATCGGCTGGGACGCCGGCAACGGTGTTTCGGGCCCGATCATCGAGAAGCTCGTCAAGCTCCTGCCGGGTGAGCATCATCTGCTGTTCACCGATGTCGACGGCAAATTTCCCAACCATCATCCCGATCCCACCGAAGAAGCGAACCTCGCCGATCTCAAGCGCCTCGTCGCCGAGAAGCAGCTCGATTTCGGACTGGCCTTCGACGGCGACGGTGACCGGATCGGCGCGATCGACGGGCAGGGCCGGGTGATCTGGGGCGACCAGATTCTCTCCATTCTGGCCGAACCTGTGCTCAACGAACTCCCCGGCGCGACGATCATCGCCGATGTGAAGGCGTCGCAAATGCTGTTCGACCGAGTTGCGGCGCTCGGCGGCACGCCGTTGATGTGGAAGACCGGCCACAGCCTGATGAAGACCAAGATGAAGGAAACCGGCAGCCCGCTCGCGGGCGAGATGAGCGGGCACATCTTTTTCGCACACGAATTCTACGGCTTCGACGACGCGCATTACGCCGCCGTCCGGCTGATCCGCGCGGCGCACCTGAGCGGCCGCTCGATGACCGCGTTGCGCAGCGAGATGCCCGAGCTCGTCAACACGCCCGAACTGCGCTTCCAGGTCGATGAGAGCCGCAAGTTCGCGGTCGTCGAGGAAGTGCTCGCCCGGCTCGAGGCCGAAGGCGCCAAGGTCGATTCGACCGACGGCGCGCGCGTCACCACCCCGGACGGTTGGTGGCTGCTCCGCGCCTCGAACACGCAGGACGTCCTCGTCGCGCGCGCCGAAGCGCGGGATCAGGCTGCGCTAGACCGCCTGTTGGCGATGATCGATGATCAACTCGGCAAGAGCGGCGTCGTGCGCGGGGTGCAGGCGGCGCATTAAGAAGTTTTGTTCGCGCAGAGACGCGGAGGCGCGGAGGTGTTGCGCGCGTGTGAGCCTTTTCGCGTCCCCCCAGGGCTTTTTTACGTCGGTGGAGTGCCCTGGCACACCTGGCGCGTTGGACGCGATACCGCGAACCCGCACACCTCCGCGCCTCCGCGCCTCCGCGCGAACAAACCTTCTTCTTCGCTCGCAATCACTCCCAAAACACGCCACCTAAAGGCGATGCCTCCCCCGCCCCCCCAGATCATCCGCGTCATCGACCTCGAGACCACCGGTGAAGCCCCACCGCTCCACGGCGTATGCGAAATCGGCTGGCAGGACGTCGCGCTCGGCAAGGACGGCTGCTGGGAGATCCAGGGCGAGGGCGGATCGCGGCTGGTCAATCCCGGCCGGCCGATCCCGCCGCTGACGCAGGCGATCCACCATATCCTCGACGAGCAGGTCGCCGACGCGCCGTTCTGGCACGATGTCGCGCGCGGCGTACTCGATCCCTATCCGCGGCGCATCGCGCTCGCCGCGCACCGCTCGGCGGCGGAGGAGAAGTTTTGCACCCCCGCGCTGACCCGCGACGCGCCGTGGATCTGCACGTGGAAATGTGCGCTGCGGCTGTGGCCCGACACGCCGAGCTTTTCCAACCAGATGCTGCGCTACTGGCGCAAGCCCGAGGGCCTCGAGCATGAGCGCGGCTTGCCCGCGCATCGCGCCTTTCCCGATGCCTATGTCACCGCCTTCCATTTGCGTGACATGCTGAACACGGTCGGGCCCGAGCAGTTGATCGCCTGGTCGAGCGTCCCCGGGCTGTTGCCGCGCGTCATTCGCCCAGGCCCCGATCGCGGGAAGGACTGGGCCGAGCTCAGCGACGATTCGCTCGCGATCATGCTGGGCGACCGCGACGAGGATGTGCGGTTCACCGCCGAGACCGAACTGGCCCGGCGGAGCGGCAACGGTTCGCGCAACTGACGCGCGCAAACTTGATTTCAGTCAATTCAGCCAGACTGGTCATTGTTGTTGTCGCTGCGTAAGGACGTGTCGATGTTCAAGCGTTCGTTCCTCGGTTTCGGCGTTAGCGAGGGACGCATGGGGCGGTTCCTCGTGGCCTGCATGGCGCTGGGCTTTGCCGCCTTGGTCGCCGCCGGCGTCGCCGCCGGCTGGTCGACCGCGCAAAACGAGCGCCACACGCGCGACGTCAACCACACCTACGAGGTCGAACTGGCGATCGGGCGTGCGCGCGTCCTGATCGAGCAGAGCGAGACCGCGCGCCGCGGCTATGTGCTGACGGCGAAGCCGGTTTATCTCGCGACCTATCGCGCGGCGATGCGCTCGCTCCCCGCCACGCTCGACCGCTTGGCTGCGCAGACTCGCGACAATCCGCGCCAGCAGCGCAATCTTGCGATGTTCCGCCAATCGATCGACGATCTTTCGCGGCAGCGCGAAGTGACGATCGCGTTGACGGGCAATGGCGAAAGCGCGCGCGCGGTCACGGTGTTCCAGGGGGAAAGCAACGCGCGCCGGATGCTCGTGCTGCGCGCGCGCGCCGACGCGATGGTGGCCGAAGAACAGCGGCTGCTGGCCCAGCGCGACGCCGCGCAGCAATCGAGCGTCCGCATCTTCTATGTCACACTGGCGATCGCGGGGCTGCTCGTCATCCTCGTCGCGATCGCATCGCTGCTGATGGTGCGGCGCTATACGCGCGATCTTGCGACGTCGCGCGATGCGTTGCGGGACTTCGCCGACACGCTCGAAGAGCAAGTCGAGGAACGCACCGCCGATCTGACGCGCGCGAACGAGGAAATCCAGCGCTTCGCCTATATCGTCAGCCACGATCTGCGCAGCCCGCTCGTCAACGTGATGGGCTTCACCGCCGAGCTCGAAAGCGCGACGACCGAGATCGGCGCGCTGATTGACCGCGCCGAAGCGACCGCGCCCGAACTCGTCACCGAGGATGCCCGGCTTGCCGCGCGCGAGGATCTACCCGAGGCGATCCGCTTCATCCGCACATCGACGCAGAAGATGGACCGGCTGATCAACGCGATCCTCAAACTGTCGCGCGAAGGCCGCCGCGTCATCGCGCCGCAGCGGCTCGACGTCACCGCGATGGTCGAGACGATCGCGGCGAGCCTCCAGACGCAGATCGAGCAACGCGGCGCGACGTTCGTGATCGACGCCCCGCTTCCCGGGCTCGTCAGCGATCGGCTCGCGATCGAGCAGATCTTCTCGAACCTGATCGAGAATGCGGTCAAATATCTCAGCCCCGATCGCCCCGGCCATATCGTCGTTCGCGGCAAGACGCATGGCAAGCGCGTGACGTTCGAGTTCGAGGATAACGGCCGCGGCATCGCGCCGAACGATCACCAGCGCGTATTCGACCTGTTCCGGCGCGCCGGCAACCAGGACCAGCCCGGCGAGGGGATCGGCCTCGCGCATGTCCGCGCCTTGGCGTATCGTCTCGGCGGCGTTATCGATGTCACGTCGGAGCTTGGGCGGGGGACAACCTTCCGCTTGAATTTGCCCAAGATTTTCGTCGACCCCACTACAGCAGCCACGCGGGAACCCCAGCAATGACCGATCATAAGAGCGTCAGCATCGTGATGATCGAGGATGATGAGGGGCATGCGCGCCTGATCGAGAAGAACATCCGTCGTGCCGGGATCCTCAACGCGATCACGCACTTTACCGACGGCACGACCGCGCTCGACTATCTGTTCAACAGCGCGGACGGCCCGCAGCGCAACGGCCCCGCGCTCGTGCTGCTCGATCTCAATTTGCCCGACATGAGCGGGACCGACATCCTTGCCAAGATCAAGTCGGCCGACGGCCCGCTGCGCCGCACCCCCGTCGTCGTGCTGACCACAACCGACGACAAGGTCGAGATCCAGCGCTGCTACGATCTCGGCTGCAACGTCTACATCACCAAGCCGGTCAACTATGAGAGCTTTGCGACCGCGATCCGCCAGCTCGGCTTGTTCCTGTCGGTGATCCAAGTACCAGACATCGAGCCTCAGGGGTGAACCAAGCCGCCGGCGCCGCGATCCTCTATATCGACGACGATGCGGGCTTGCGCCGCCTCGCCGTCCGCACGCTCGCGCGCTACGGCTATACGCTCTCGGTCGCCGAGGGCGGCGCCGAGGGCATCGCGCTCGCCCAGGCGGCGGTCGCCGAGGGCCGACCGTTCGATCTGATCGCGGTCGACCATTACATGCCGGGGATGGACGGGCTCGAGACGCTTGAGCGGCTGCGAATCCTGCCGGGAATGCCGCCGGTGGTCTATGTCACCGGCTCAGAGGAGGGCCGGATCGCGGTCGCCGCGCTCAAAGCCGGCGCCGCCGATTACGTCGTGAAGACCGTCGGCACCGATTTCTTCGATCTGCTCGCCAGCGCGTTCGGACAAGTGCTCGAACGCGCTGCGCTCGAACGCGACAAGGCTGCCGCCGAGGATCAGTTGCGCGCGAGCAACGCCCGGCTCGAGGCGCTGCTGCGCGAGGTCAACCACCGCGTCGCCAATTCGCTCCAGATCGTCTCGGCGATGGTGCGGATGCAATCGACCGCGCTCGCCGACGAAAATGCGCGGCTCGCGCTCGAGGATACGCAACGCCGCATCGCCGCGATCGCGCAAGTCCACCGCCGGCTCTACACGAGCAACGATGTCGAGCAGGTCGACATGCGCGAATATCTCGGCGCGCTGGTCGACGAATTGGGCGAGACCTGGTCGACCCCGGGTGCACCGCGCGTGCTGTCGCTGGCAGCCGAGCCGATCCGCTTGTCGACCGACCGCGCGGTGTCGCTCGGCGTGATCGTCACAGAACTCGTCAGCAACGCTTGCAAATACGCCTATCCGACGAGCGGCGGCGAAGTCCGCGTGTCGCTCACCGGCGATGGCGACGGGCATTTCCGGCTCGCAGTCGAGGATGACGGGATCGGCATGGTCGCCGACGCCGCGCCGCGCGGCACGGGGGTCGGCACCAAGCTCATTCGCGCAATGGCGCAGAGCCTGCAGACGATCGTCGAATACGACACCGCGAACCGCACCGGCGTGCGCGCGACGCTCCGCGCGGCGCTCGGTTAAGCCAGCAGGTCCGTCACCCCGGCCGTGTGCCGGGGTCCACCGAGGTCGCGACCAATGCTTTCGATATCGGCGGCTCGGTGGATGCCGGGACGAGCCCGGCATGACGGCGATGGGATACCGGCTTGCCGCTCAGCGCGGCTTGCGGAACTTGAGGACGAACTGGTCGGTCTTGCCGCGGATCGCCGGGTCGAACACCTTGGCGCTGTGATCGTCGGCCGGATTGCGCAGCACGTCGCTCTCGCCGACGAACTGGAAGCCGGCCTTGGCGACCTCGGTCTTGACCACGGCCGGGTCGATGCGGTGCTTGGTGTCGGTTCCCGTCAGGCCAGTCCCCGCCGCATCGGCATGGTCGATCACGAGATAGGTGCCGCCGGGCTTGAGCGCCTTGAACGCCTCGGCGTTCATCTGGTCGATCCCGGCTTCGCCCGCGCCATTGTTGGCGAGATCGTGATAGTTCTGCACGGTCCAGATCAGATCGACCGGCTCTGATGCCGCGACGATGCCCGATCCGAGCACCTTGACCGTCACGTTCGACAAATGGCGATCCTCGAGCGCGGTCGCGGACTTGGCGGCATATTTCGCCATCGCCGCAGGCCACACGGCATAGACGTGCCCCGAAGCCCCGACGATCCCGGAGAAAGCGCGCGTCCAATAGCCCGAGCCCGGGAGGAAATCGAGCACCTCGTCGCCCGGGCCGACGCCCGAGAAGGCGAGCACTTCGGCCGCCTTGCGCCGCGCGTCATCGCTTGCCTGGTCGGCACGCGCTGGGCTTGCAAGCGCGGTCGCGACCGCCTTCTGCGTCTGCTTCGCGCTGTGGACCGAAGCCGGAACCCCGGCTGCGCTTGCCACGGTGGCGATCAACGCCGTTGCTGCCACGCCCGTCAGAAATGCTCGCATCAACCCACTCCCCCTTGTGTTGTTGGTGGTACGCTAGACGTCGAGATTGGCGACGTTCAGCGCATTCTCCTGGATGAATTCGCGGCGCGGCTCGACCACGTCGCCCATCAGCCGCGTGAAGATCTCGTCGGCGACATCGGCCTGTTCGATCTCGACGCGGAGCATCGAGCGGACCTGCGGATCGAGCGTCGTCTCCCACAATTGCTCGGCATTCATTTCGCCGAGACCCTTGTAGCGCTGGATCGCCAGCCCCTTGCGGCCGGCGGCGAGGATCGCGTCGAGCAGTTGCGACGGCCGTGCGACCATCGTCGAGCCCTTGGCAGCGGTCGCCACCGGCGCCTGCGCCGGCGCCTCGGTTGCGGCCGTTGCATCCTCGGCCGCATCGGCTTCAGCCTGCGCGGCCGCCGCTGCCTTGGACGAGACGATCCGTGCGGTCTGCTCGTAGGCTTCCTGCTGCTCGACCGCGAGGCCGTGCAGCTTGCGCGCCTCGGCCGAGCCGAGGAACGCGCCTTCGATGATGTGATGATCGGTCACGCCGCGCCACACGCGCTCGACATGGAAGCCGCCGTCCTCGGCGAGCCGCGCCGACCAGCGCGCCTCGGGATCGCCGGCATCGAGCCCGCGCACGACCTGCACCACGACTTCGCGCCGCGCCTCGAGATCGAGCGCCGGATCGAGCGCGCCACCCATCGCCAGCGCCTCGACGATCGTCGGATCGTAGCGCCGCGGGATATAGCGCATCAGCGTGCGCATCCGCCGCGCATGATCGACCAGCATCCGCAGATCCTGCCCCGAGCGCGAACCGCCCTGCACGCCTTCGAGCACAGTGCCGGCGACACCCGCCTCGACGAGATACTCGTCGAGCGCGCTATCGTCCTTGAGATACACTTCCGAACGCCCGCGCGTCGCTTTGTAGAGCGGCGGCTGCGCGATGTAGAGGTGCCCGCCGGTGATGATCTCGGGCATCTGGCGGTAGAAGAAGGTGAGCAGCAGCGTGCGGATATGCGCGCCGTCGACGTCTGCGTCGGTCATGATGACGATCTTGTGGTAGCGCAGCTTCTCGACGTTGAAATCGTCGCGGCCGATGCCGGTGCCCATCGCCTGGATCAGCGTACCGATCTCCTTCGACGACAGCATCCGGTCGAAACGCGCGCGCTCGACGTTGAGGATTTTCCCGCGCAACGGCAGGATCGCCTGGAAGTGGCGGTCGCGGCCCTGCTTGGCCGAACCGCCGGCCGAATCACCCTCGACCAGGAACAGCTCGGACTTGGCGGGATCGCGCTCCTGACAATCGGCGAGTTTGCCGGGGAGCGAGGCGATGTCCATCACGCCCTTGCGCCGCGTCAGCTCGCGCGCCTTCTTGGCGGCTTCGCGCGCAGCGGCGGCGTCGATGATCTTGGCGACGATCGCCTTGCCGTGCGCGGGGTTTTCCTCGAGCCATTCGGCGAGCTTGTCGGCCATCAGCGATTCGAGCGGCTGGCGCACTTCGGACGAGACGAGCTTGTCCTTGGTCTGCGAGCTGAACTTAGGATCGGGCAGCTTGACCGAGACGATCGCGGTGAGCCCCTCGCGCATGTCGTCGCCGGTCAGTGTGACCTTCTCCTTCTTGAGGAGCCCCGATTTCTCGGCATAATTGTTGAGCGTGCGCGTCATCGCCGCGCGGAACGCCGCCATGTGCGTGCCGCCGTCGCGCTGCGGGATGTTGTTGGTGAAGGCGAGGACGTTCTCATAATAGGAGTCGTTCCACTCGAGCGCGACGTCGATCGTCACGTCGTCGCGCGTTCCCGAGATCGCCACCGGCTCGGGCATGAGCGGCACCTTGTTGCGATCGAGATACTTCACGAACGCGGCAATCCCGCCTTCGTAATAGAGCTCGACCGTCTTGAGGTCGGCATGGCGCGCATCGTTGAGATACAGCCGCACGCCCGAATTGAGGAAGGCGAGCTCGCGGTAGCGATGCTCGAGCTTGTCGAAGTCGAATTCGGTGATCTTGAAGGTGGCGGGCGACGGGAAGAAAGTGACGCGCGTCCCCTTCTTGCCGGGCGCGGGGCCAACGATCTTGAGCGGCGCCACCGCATCGCCGAACGCGAAGCGCATGTAATGCTCCTGCTCGTCGCGGAAGATCGTCAAATCGAGCCATTCGCTGAGCGCGTTGACGACCGAGACGCCGACGCCGTGCAGGCCGCCGGAGACCTTATACGCGTTATCGTCCGACGTGTTCTCGAACTTACCACCGGCGTGGAGCTGGGTCATGATGACCTCGGCGGCGGACACGCCTTCCTCGGTGTGGATGCCGGTCGGGATGCCGCGTCCGTTATCCTCGACCGAGACCGAGCCATCGGCGTTCAGCGTGATGTCGATCCGGTCGCAATGCCCGGCGAGCGCTTCGTCGATCGCGTTGTCTGACACCTCGAACACCATGTGGTGGAGGCCCGAACCGTCGTCGGTATCGCCGATGTACATGCCGGGACGCTTGCGGACCGCGTCTAGGCCTTTGAGCACCTTGATCGAGTCTGCGCCGTAATCATTCGTATTGGGGTCTTCTGCCATGCCGAGCATATAGGGATTCGCGGCACGAAACGGAAGCGAAATGGCACTTCCCGGCCCGGGACGCAGGCGTCCCGGGCCGGATGCGCTCACTTGCCCATGATGAAGGGCAATTGCCCGCCGCCCGCGCTATAGGTCGGCAGCTTGCCGTCCCATTTTTCGATCGCGCGCTGCCGCAGGATCTCGGGATTGGCGCGCAAGGCGTCGCCCTCGATCTGCGACGATTTCGCCTTGCCCTCGGCGTCGGCGATCCGCGCATCGGCGTTGGCCTTGACCGTCGCGACATTCGCCTGCGCGGCGAGCGCGGCCTGCTCGTTGGCGATCTTGGTGTTGATCTGGTTGAGCACTTGATCGGGCACGCGGATGTTCGACGCCCAATAGAGTTGCTCGACGTGCAGCCCGACGGGTTCGAAATAGCGGTCGACATCGCGTTGCACCGCCGAGAGCAGCGCCGCCTTCTTGGGGCCATAGATTTCCTCAACGCCGAGCCCCGCTGCTTCCTCGTTGAGCGCGCTGCGCACCGCGTTGCGCAACGGCCCCGCGACGATCCCCGCCATGTCGATCCGGTATTTCTGGAACAGAATCGGCGCCTTCACCGGATCGACGCGATACGCCACCGATACGTCCGCCGAGAGGTTCAGGCCGTTGCGATCCTGGAAAGGAAATTCCTCGTCGACGCCGGTCTGTTCGGTGGTCGATTTGGTCCAGGCATAGGTCGAGGTGTAGATCGGATATTCGAAGATGTTGGTGCCGAACGGCGTGAAATACCAGCCGACGCCGAGCGCATGGTCGGCGACGCCCGCCGAACTGCCGAAATTGCTCACCTTGATCCCGACATGCCCCGGCTCGACGCGGCTGCACGAACTCATCGGCAGGATCGCGATCAACGGGATGAGCAACAAAGGGGCGAAACGAACGAGTTTAGTCATGATCCTTGTCCAGCAGGAGGAGGGCGAACTCGCGTGTCAACGCGGTGACCGACAGGAAGCCGGCGACGAGCGCTGCGAGCGCGATCAGCGCCGCACCGACATCGGCCGCGTCGCTATGCAGGTTGAACAGCGTGGGGATGACGAAGCCGAAACAGGCCAGCTCGCAGACGAGCAACCCCGCGCAGCGCAAGCCAAAGCCGACGAGCCACAGATCCAGCGATTTCATGGGAAGAGCGAGCCCTCGGAACGCCCCCGATAGGATGCCGGGGCCGCAGTGCATCGACGGATGCGCGAGGCGGAATATCTGCTTGTTACGGGTGCGCTATACTCCGTCTGCTTGACGACCCGCGAAATCGTCGCTCGCTCAAGCCATGATTCTGTAATCTGCAGGATCGATGAC